>CAYQRA010000032.1:0-19811 GCA_964419315.1 uncultured Saprospiraceae bacterium
TCAGGTAGAACGCCTATTGGAGCATTTGCAGCCAGAAAATTTAAAATTGGATGATCGATCCATCAAAGATTTTATTGTTTCTTCTCATCAATATGCCAAGCTCCTTTGCTATTATAATTATTGCAATGAGCCGGAAGGCGATTGGACGGAATTTTGGGAAGTAGAAGGACTTACTTTTTTAGCGATCCTTTCGGAGATTGATCTAGCTGCTATCGAAAAAGAATATTTTGATCTGAAAATTGAGCTAGCTAAAGAGTTACAAGCTTTTGATGATTCTAGCGATCCTAGTGCGGTCGACCCTACGGCTGCTTTCAATAAACGCTTTCTTAGACACCTCGCCCAGTTGGCGGAGCGCATCCAAAAAACTTGGAAACTACTTCCAAATGATAATCTACTCAAAAAAGAGATAGAAGCCATTATCAAAAAAGATGCCCTCAATGATGTAGAACAATTACAAACGGCTTTGGTCAATTTGATCGCTTGGCACAAAGCAGTTGATCCCAATCTAAATCATGAGCGCTATGGCACTTTCTTTTCTGTCCATTGGGGAATATTGGATCAAAAGAGCTATGATTTTATCAAGCCTAATTTGAGCTATAGCCAAGATGACTTTGATCAGCTTTTGGCCGTTTTTTTAAGAGCCCTACAGAAAATAAAAATGCGCGCCAATTATTGGTTTGACCAAGAACTAGCCAAGCCGAGTTTGCATCAGCCACATATCGCTTTATTTTTGACTTTCCTTAATCTATTTCGCCATGCCCAAAATAGCCTAAATGCTTTAACGGAGAAGCAACTCGATTTTTATTATGAAAAGGTCTTGTGTATTCAACGAAAAGAAGAAATCTCCGACGAGGTTTACCTCATTTTCGAATTGGCCAAAGACTTTAATAATTTCTTCGTTGGAGAAGGTACGCTGTCATTGGCGGGCAAAGACCAAAATGGAAAACAATTAGCCTATGAAACCATCGAGGATTGGGTGATTAGTAAAACCCAAGTCGCGGAGTTGAAATCTACTTACCTAGGCTTGGGTCAGGAAGTAGAATATTTAGCAGCCAGTGAAATGGCCAATAGCGGTGATGGAATCGGAGGTCCTTTTGATCCACCAGACTTGATTCGTTGGAGAGGCTTTGGCGATAATGCCAATATGCCATTACCAGACCTTGGTTTTGCCATTGCTTCTCCACAGTTGATCTTAAAAGAAGGACAGCGGAAAATTATTTTGGAAGTGCTGGTCAATCAAACCGATTTTCAGCAATTGACGGCCGAATATTTCGAACTAGAAATCAGTACGGAAGAAGCGGTGATGCCTTTGTTTTGGAAGGGAGATCCTAGATTGGCCAACATCTTGGGAGCAGGAACTTTTGAATTATCCCACCAGCCTTGCGAAACAACTGCTACTAATGATCCAAATGATTGTTGTGAAGAAGGAGATATTAAAGCGGTTTTTCAAATTGATTTCCCCAATGATTTTCCACCAATCGTATACCTAGCGGCCGATAATTATTTAAGTCAATCGACCCAATGGCCTTACCTAAAGGTCAAACTTCGAAAAAAGCTTCCGTACATGGGAGAAGCCTATAAAATCATGCATAAAACGAAGGTGAAGAGCATTGAAGTCAGAGTAGAAGCATATGGCATTCGAGAAAATTTGATTGTCCAAAATGATCGTGGGGTATATAATGGCAACGAAGAATTTTTTCCTTTTGGAGCAAGTCCTAAAGTTGGGAACCAGTTTTATCTTGGAAGTGCAGAAGTCTTTCAGAAAAAATTAGATTGCCTAGATGTACATTTTGATTGGATTGATCCACCCAACTTTGCAGATTACTATAAAGAGTACAATGCTATTTATCCTATTCCTAACCCCAAAATATATGTCGCTTACCAAGATGGAGCGACTTTACCCAAGAAGGAAAGAAGGAAAACGGTGACCACTTCTTTTGAAATACCTAATGATCAACAGGTGAATTATGTACTCCATGGAGCGAACTTATCTCATGTTGCTCTTGATGCCAATGCAGCCGTCAACGTGGTCACGGTCTCAGGGACCGTAACAGATCCTGATGGAGAACCTTTAGGGATGGTAAGGGTTGGGCTTATAGATGACCTAGATAGAGTTAGGACAGATGAGCTTGGAGTTTATTCAATTGAGGTTAATCAAAATGCAACGCTTGTTTTTTCTAGCCCAGGATTTGCCAATGTAGAAGTCCCGATGACTGTATATAATACCATTGATGTAGTGATGGGATTAGGCGTAGGGATTGAACAGTTTGATTTGGTGCCGAGTGGAAAAATGGCCTATGATTTTAATTTGAACCCCGTGGGTACGACCAGAGATGTGAGAGTGCAAAACATAGAGCGTTATTCTGCAACGAATGCTCGTGGAGTCATTCGCATTTCTTTGCAAGAAAGTAATTTTTTACATGAAGAGTTTTACCGACTTTCTAGTCTTATCTCGCTCAACGCCCAAAAAGGAACGGCCAATTTTCCAAATACGCCCTACACTCCGGCCACCAATGGCATCAGCCTAGATTATTGTTCCACCCAAAAGATTTATGATTGCTGTGGCGAAGTCGATGGCATCGATCAGTACTTCCATTTGGAATCTTTCGAAGGAGTCAATGAACTGCCCCTGAAAAGAGAAAAGCAGGACTGTCTCGACATGGTGGAACGTTTTATACAACCTTCCTTCAATCCCAAATGTGTGAATTTTGCCAAAGGCAATTTGTACATCGGACTCGCTGATTTTACACCAGGTGAAAATCTTTCTTTGTTGATTCAAACCTTGGAAGGAAGCGAAAAGGATTTTACCAAACTACCTCCTAAGATGGTGTGGTCGCAATTGACCCAAAATAATGAATGGCTTCCTTTTGGTAGCGGTCAGGTGCTCAAAGACAGCACCGAAGGGTTGACCAAAACAGGATTGGTACAATTGGTGACCTCTTCAGAAATGGTCAAAGAAAATACTTTATTCAATGACGAATTGTATTGGATCAGAGTTTCTGCTTATGAAGAATCAAGTGAGGATAAGGACGATGGTGTTGCCACCTCTATTTTGGCCTTGCCGGATATCATTTCGATTCGTGCACAAGGGGTCATCGCTCGCTTTAAGAATCAAGAGAATGAAACGAGTCATTTGGCCAATCCTTTGCCCGCAGGAACGATCAGTAAATTGGTGGTCAAGCAAACCGAAGTCAAAGGTGTCGAACAACCTTTTGAATCCTTTGGTGGTCGATTGCCAGAAAATGGTAGGGAGTTTTACCGCAGAGTAAGTGAGCGTTTGCGACACAAAGATCGAGCAGTTACGATCTGGGATTATGAACATTTATTATTAGAGAAATTTTCTAAAATCCATCGAGTCAAATGTATCTCTCATTCCAATGCCAGTACAGCTCAAGCGCCAGGCTACGTCCTAGTCGCCGCCATTCCTGATATCAGCCAACGCAGTGGTATTCTAAAAGCGGAACCCCGTTTCTCTTTTGGCGACTTAGAAGAAATGGAAGATTTTCTACGCAGCAAAACCAATCTTTTTGTAGCAACGGATAATTACCTCCAAGTTGTCAATGCCAATTACGAACCTGTTCGTTTAAAGTTTAATGTGAAATTTAAAGATGGAGTAGATGAAGTATACCATCGTATTTTGCTCAATGAGGAATTGAATCATTTTCTAGCGCCTTGGTTAGGAGATTCACAAGCAGCGATTCCTTTTGGAAGTCCATTGGCTCTTTCTAAGATTATCTACTTTATCGAGACCAAAGAATATGTAGAAGGTATATCAGATTTTAGTGCTTTTCATTATTGCGATTCTTTGCAGATCTCTGATTGTAGTAATGACGAAAAAGTGCAAGGCAGTAGCATTGTGCCCGGAACGGCCGCATCTGTCTTGACGACTTATGTCAAAAAAGATAAGACACCCAATGACATCGATCATTGCATTCGCGTCCTTGCCGACCTTTGTGATCCGAACACTGTCAAACCAGAACCTTGTTAGAATAAAGTCTAATAGACAATAAAAATTGATTTATGACCACGCTTCCAACGATATCAAAAGCTCGACCGACTGATCCTAGTATGGATTATGAATTGCTTCGAGCCGAAGGCATTAGTCACCTCGAACAATTGGCTACGCAAATCTGGACAGATTTTAATGCCCATGATCCGGGGATTACCATTTTAGAAACGCTTTGCTATGCCATCACTGATTTGGGCTATCGTGCCAATCTGCCGATCGAAGATTTATTGGCTGGAGATCCACAAAATCCTACGGGAAAGAAAACCTATTTTACCGTAGAAGAGATTTTAAAAAGTGCGCCCCTTACCGCACTCGATTTCCGAAAACTTTTATTGGATTGTCCGGGAGTAAAAAATGCTTGGTTGGAAAAAGCAAAAAATGCAGAAGTTCCTCTTTTTGCAGGGAACGAAATGAAGTTCAAAGATGGACGGGATTTGATAGAGAAATATGATCCACTTTTTTTGAAGTTGGAAGAACTAGGCTTTGGAGGGAGAGAAGATTTTAAATTAAAAGACGGAGAAGAATTCGTCCTGAAGTTAAGAGCAATAGGAGAACTTGAGTTAGCCAATGGATTAGCTGGTTTCTTGGAGGAAGTCTTTTGCCATTATGGCTATTACCCCTTGGGTATCCCCGATGAAGATGGTGTGATTCCGGCGGAGGTAGAACAGCTAGCGCTAAATGGATTGTATAAAATGATTCTTGAATTAGACGATGATATTGATCCCAATAATTTTAAAATAAGTACTAAAGTTAAAGAACTCGTCCATGAAAAATTAAATGCCAATCGCTCCCTCTGCGAAGATTTTCTAAAAGTCAAAATTTTAGAAGTTCAAAAACTTTGTCTGTGCATGGATTTGGAACTTTCTGAGGAAGCCGATGCAGGGAAAGTGATTGCTGAAATTATAGCCGCTATTCAAGAATATTTGGCGCCCACTATTCCATTTTATTCTTTTCAAGACTTACTCGACAAAGGGATGTCTTGCGAAGAAATTTGCAATGGTCCCGCTTTGAAAAAAGGTTTTGTACTATCCGAAGACTTAGAAAATAGCGTTTATCGCAAGACCATTTTAAAGTCAGATCTGTATCGAATTATTTTGGATAGACCGGAAGTGATTGCCGTGAAAGAGGTGTTTGTCAAAGGCATGGAAGATGCCGCCTATTCTGGTGATTGGTGCTATACACTTGAAGATTGCCACAAGGGAATTATTGACGTTTGTTGTTCTCGCTTTCATGTTTCCAAAGGGCTTATGACGAGTAAAGTAGAAGAAGCTGAAATCGAACCGCATTTGGATATGATTCAATTGCAAAGAGAAAATCTAATAGCTAATCCACATAACAGATTGGCGCACTCAAGAGGAGTTTTTCGTAAGGACTTACAGGAGTTTGTAAGCATCCAATATGAGTTTCCTGATGCTTACGCCATTGGCGATCAAACGGTGCCAGATGCCGCTCCGGCACTCCGAAAAGCACAAGCCAAACAACTGCAAGCTTATCTGCTTTTTTACGATCGAATCTTGGCCAATTATCTAGCACAATTATCGGGAGTGAGAGATCTATTTGCGGTGGAACAAGACCTTTCTACGCCAACTCAATTGTATCAAAGCCTTTACGAAATTCCGGGAGTCAGAGATTTACTTGTAGATTTTGCCAACTTTGAAATTACAGAAAATGGAATTCGGGAACTGGTAAAAACAGATGCCGAAATCATCAATAAACTCAAAAAACTAGTTGGATATGCCTATGAAGGCAAAGCTTCTTTTTGGGAAGCTATGCGTCAAGTATTCGCATCCCAATTGCCACAGTACCGCGAACAGATCAAACAAGTTTTTCAAACCGGAGAGCAACAATACGAAATTACGGAAGAACGAATTTCCAAATTGTATAAAATTGAAAAAACTAAAATAGGGCAATTGCAAGCCTTGATTGGTACGGTTTATCAAGGGATGGAAGTGTTTTTAAATGCCATGCAAGGCATCTTGGGAGATGAATTGGAAATACATGAACAAAACCTAGTAGAAAATTTTAAGACCGGAACCATTGCAGAGGAGAACTGGAACCTATTTATCGAATCAGCAGATAATCCTTATGAAAAGAAAATGGGAACGCTGACAGAAAATGATTTGGAAAGACAGTCCCGTCGCAATCAAATTCTCGATCATCTACTGGCCAGATTTGGGGAACAATTTACAAGCTATGCCACTGGCCTTTTCAAATCTTCGGGAGATGCCGAAAATGATCCTTGGGTGATTTCCTACGATGATTATTTAAAGACTAAAAAAGATTATTTGTTAGCTATTCCTAAGATAGGTAGTGAAAGAGGGCAGGCTTATAATTATAAATCTGTTCATTCCAATGGTCGTCTCAATGTTTGGAATACAGATAATATTGCAGGCATCAAAAGGAAAATGTATCGCTTGTTAGGAATAGGTGAAGGGACTACGGAATCTATTTTTGGAGATCCTGATTACGAATTGATTATTCACAGTACCGAAAGTAAAGATGGCTATCCCGTCTATCAAATTTTGTTGCGCGAGCGAAGCTCAAAAGATGTTTTGTTGTATAGCAATAGAAGTCGTAGCCGTAAAAAAATATTAGAAAGTCGAGAGAAAATTCACGAATACATTAGGGAAAGAAATCACTATCAAGTACAAGCCGATTTGCAAAATTCAGGCAAAGCTAGATTGGTTTTTCTAAATGAACCAGACGGCGATAAAGTAATACTCAGAAGCGCTTTGCTTTCGGAAAAAGAAATCGAACGATTACAAAAACGAGTAGGCCTTTTAATGAATACCCAGCAATCCTCCAAAGAAGGTTTTCATTTGGTCGAACATATTTTGTTGCGCCCAGATGATCCCAAAGATGAATTGCTAAAGTTGTCTTTAAATTGTGAGCCAGGGCCCCATGTGATCAAAGATCCTTATTCTTTTTTGGTCACCGTTTTTCTCCCCAACTGGGTGCGCCGTTTTCAGAACAAAGACTTTCAAAACTATTTTGAACAAACTTTCCGTTTGGCTTTACCTGCTTCTATTATGCCTCGGTTTTGTTGGTTGGAAGAAGGGGAAATGATTGCTTTTGAAGCAAGTTGGAAACGTTGGCGAGAAGAAAAAGCACGTTGTAAACCCGATGAATGCGACGTGTCTAAATATACCAGAGAACTAGTATTGTTGATGAATGAAATGAAATGTTCTTGCAATTGTAAATCATCAAGAGAAGAGGTATCGAAATGCCTAGACTCGAAAAAAATCGAAGCGCATGACCAATGATAATTTAAATACGCCTACTGCGGCTATGGTTCCTCCTAAATTTATGGGTAAAGGAATCGTGTGTGGCCTAGAAGTTTGTACAGACGATAATTGCCTAGTTGTGATCAATGGAGGCTATGGTTTTGCCGAAGGCGGAGGCTTATTAGAAGTGAGTCCTACGTCCAAAAAGTTTGGATATTTTTGTCCATATCAATTAAAAGCAAGCTATCCACTTTTTCAAGTCCCTACAAAACCGACGCAAGCTTATCCGCTTTGGGAACTCTTGGAAAATCCTGTGGAAGGCACCAAACCTTTAACCCCGCAAACAGAAGAGGAGTTGGAAAATTTATTCCTTGAAGATAAGGTAGCCATCTTGTTTTGGGAAGGGGAGGAAAAAGAGGGCCAGCAAAAATACCTCTTGATGCGCAGAAGCGATTTATTAGAGTCGCTCGGCATTGCCGATGAAGTTGATCAGATATTGGGAGACAAAGAATTTGATGAAGACTTTGTGTACAGCGAAGCCTATAGTTTGGAAGACAATACGCCAAGCGCAGATGATATTTATCAAGCAGAAAGTAAAGTGTTTGATTTGAAAATGGTGTCCATTCCTCGATTTGGCTTCGCCAAAGAAGACCCATATGATTGTCCACCAGATAGCGATAACGATTGTGATTTTTCAAAGGTCAATGCCTTGGAAGATTTGTATATGGCCTACGAGAGAATCATCGATCAAGTCTCTGGAGATTTGGACAATGAGTTGCAGAAATTGTATAGAAATTATGCACCCTTACTTCTACATCCACCCCTAACGGAAGCAGAAAATTGCCTCGATCAACTTTGTGAAAAATGGATCGCTTTTAAATTGCTCAATACTTCCGTAAAAACCGAAGAGCATCGCAAAGAGTATGTCCAGTATTTTTATGATTGGATGAGAGATTTGGTAAAAGCCTACCACGAATTGCGCATAGAATTGGCTGACTTACAATGTTATTGCCCGATTCAAACCAATGGTCAAGGACGTCATTTGCTCTTGGGACTGGTGATGCGTTCCAATAAATTATACCAAGTTTCCCCACTCCGTTCGACCTTTCAACAAGCGCCTGTATTTAATGGAAATGCGGATCGTTTACAAAAAGTGAAATTGTATTTTCGAAGAATACTGATGATGATCAAAGGCTTTCATTTCCCCGGCTTTTCTTTTGATCCAAAAAATGGAATTTATTGTCCGCCAGAAGAAGGAGAGGTAGAGGATATTCCTACGATTAATAAAATAAAAATCACCCCAAGCGTAGGGTGCCATAGCCTCCTCGAAAAGCAAACCATCCCTTTTTATTATCCCTTGAGTTATAGTAGGTATTCGGTACATCGCTATTGGAATTATCGTTTTTCGGTGATGGGGAGTGTGGATCGCAATCGTTCTTATTATGCCAGTGGCAGCGAAGATAGTTATAGCCAAGTTCCCGAAATTATTCATCCATTATGTTATGATTTATGTGCTTTTGATTGCTTTCGGATTGAGGGGCATGTTGGGAAAAACATTAAAGACGTGCTAAGCATTTTTGAGGAAGATTTGGTTTTCGAAGTAGGTGGTGTAAATCGGCAGTTTGAGTTTTTTATTAAAAAATACAATCTTGATTTTAAAGTAAAAATCATCTCAGGGGATTTGACTTTGCAAAATAAACTGCCAGATGCAGAAGGCAATTTTTATTACTGGTGGCAATACCTCGATCAATTGATTGGAATGGAACATACGGGAACCGTAAAACGAGGAGGTACTTTTGTGATCCTTGTAGAAAAAGATAAAATCATCGGAGATTTTTCTTTGCCTTATCTGTGTTGCGATGATGATTTTGTAATGTTTAAGAATATTTCGGACGGGGTAGGAGAGTCCACAGGAATACGGGGTAGGTTGGAAGGATATCTAGGGAAAGCGGTAGCCGCAGAAAAAGATGACCTGAAATTGATCAGAGGAATCGGGCCGGCAATAGAGGTGAAACTCAATGCGGTTGGTATTTTTAGTTATACCCAATTGAGTAAACTAGATGAGCGTACCTATCCTTTATTGGATGAGGTGATCGGCGGAGCCAAAGGACGAGCTTTGCGAGACGATTATAAGGGGGAAGCCATGAAATTGCTGAAACCCTAGTCTTTTAAAAATAGATTATTTTAGGGCTTAACTTCAAAAAAAATAAACACTGAAAGAACAAAAACACATCATCCGCAAGCAATACATTGAACTGGAATTGTCCAGTGAAAAAGAGGCTTTTAATGCCCAAAGAAAATTCAGTAAACTATACCAAGAAGTTGTTATTCCTGAATTAGAAAAATTATTTTCCAGTTTAGTGAATCCCGATCAAATCCTACGAATTCCAAAACTGGAAATTGACCTTGGCTTTATCGAAGAAGGTAAAGAGGATAAACAGTTTGTAGAAAAATGCTTGGCTAGTATCGGCGAAGAAATCAGAAAGCAATTGTATTTGGCGAAGGAAGGAGGAGGGGGAGGAGCGACCCTGATTAGCAAGGAAGTTTCCGTATTGGAGCAATTGGAATATTTTTTCCAATATGGCCGCATGAAATGGAACCTTCCACCAAACACTTGGAATGATTTTGAATTTGATGTTTTAAGTGCCCTCGAAAAATCCATTTCCAGATGGAAGCCTCGGATACAAGCCGTTTTGAAAAAACAAGCTGTTTGTCGCGGGCGTTTGCTTGGACAATTTTCGGTCCACTTTATCCAGCATTTTTTAGCCTTATTGTTTAAGGCAGAAAATCCTTGGATCGAGCGCTTGCTACCACAGTTGGAAAAATTGAGGAAAGCAGAATTGCCAAGCTTTTTTAAAGCAGCTTATTATGAGTGGCTACTCGAAGAATTATTATTCGGGGAAAATACTTCGGCGAGCACTCCGAGTGCTCCCTTGTTGGTTTTTATCAAAAAAATACACCAAAGAGTAGGCAGAGAAAAAACCTTGGAGTTTTTTATTCAACTAAGTACCGTGAGTCAAGATATACCGTCGATGCCGACCTGGAGTTCTAAAAGTCAAGTGATCCAGCAAGTAGAAAAATTGAAACCTAAAAGTACTTCGACGACTCCTGCTTCAGAAAATAAAGAGGAAGAAAAAAATGTAGGGCTGCCCAATAAAAAAGAAGCATGGGGACAAGAGGATCTCGAAAATAAAGAGATGACCCAAGAAGGTTTTATGGTAGGGAATGCAGGATTAGTGATTTTGATTCCATTTTTAAAAACCCTGTTCCAAGCATTGGACTTACTAGAAAAAGACCAATTTAAAAATACAGCAGCTCAACACCGTGCGGTTTTATTGACCCAGTATTTAGTGACGGGCGCAGAAGAAACACCAGAGTATGAATTGACCTTGAACAAGTTTATTTGTGGAATGCCTTTAAATGTTCCCTTGGATAAATTTAAGACCCTTTCCGTTGTGGAAAAAGAAGAAGCCCAAGAACTATTAAAAGCTGTCATCAAACACTGGAAAGCATTAGGAGACGTCAGTCTAGAAAGTTTACAAGAAGGATTTTTACAACGCTCCGGAAAACTTTACCTCGACGGTAGCAAGTGGCGATTATTGGTAGAACGAAAAACTATTGATATTTTAGTAGACCGCTTACCTTGGACTTACACAATGTCAAAATTACCTTGGATGAAAGACCTATTGAATGTAGAATGGTAATCATTTTAAAAAAAACTTAGAAAAATGTTGAATCCACTAAAACAGAATACGGCAGATTCTTCTTCCTCCACTAAAAATAAACCCTTTTTTAGTCCAGCCACCATTCAACCCAAACTCACCATCGGCCAGCCCAATGACAAGTACGAACAGGAAGCGGATGCTATGGCGGATCAAGTAATGCGGATGCCTCAAAATGGCCCGGCGATTCAGAAGCAATGTTCTGATTGTGATGAAAAAGAAAAAGCCCAACCCAAGCGCAAAAGTAATTTTCTAAGCTTGAAACCCCTACTGCAAAGCATGCGAAAGTCGCTAAGCAGTTGGTCTGCTAATCCGCTAATGAGAAAGTCAGAAAGTGGAGGAGGAGAAGCTAGTCCTGAATTGACGACGCAGTTGAATAGCTCTAAAGGTAGTGGATCGCCTTTGCCAGATTCTACCAATCAATTTATGAGTAATGCTTTTGGCAATGACTTTAGCAATGTCCGAGTACATACCGGAAGCAAGGCCATCCAAATGAATCAGGATTTAAACGCTCGTGCTTTTGCACATGGATCAGATGTTTATTTTAACAAAGGCGAGTATAGTCCAGAGTCTTCTAGTGGCAAAAGTTTATTGGCGCATGAATTGACGCATGTGGTCCAGCAGTCTGGTGGCTTACAAAAGAAAATTCAAAAAACACCAACACCAGATCCGTGCACCTATGGCCCGTCCAATCGAACCAATAGAGAAATTCATCTCAATCTAGGACTTCGTGCTGTTAGAATCTATGAAGGGACGACTTCTAGTCCTACGGTGGCGGCGCAATTTAATAACATCATTACAGGGCCCAATACGGTATCATTGGCCAGAAGAAATGGTTGGTGTCATATGTATCCGATCATTGGCCATCAAAGACGATCTAGTCATGGTCTGCTCAATTTTGTCAACTACTGCGAAGGCTATGGATTTCATAGTAATTTTTGGAAAAAAGGTGGAAAAATTACTCGGATACCAGGATCACAATCGGCTGGTTGTGCCAGGCTAGAGGATGCGGATGCCAGTTCAACCACAAGTGGTCCTTCTGATCAACTCTATAGGATGGTATCTGCTGGCGACTGTGTACGCATTTATTCTCGTTCTCATTGGAGAAACCCAACTTTTGCCAACTGTAGTGGTGGTGCCACTTGTTGATTTTAACGATTGATTGAGGGTATGATTTGAATGCTGTTTTACCCTGTCGCTTTCATAAATGTAAAAAAATTGAAAAAGAAACCTATAAAAAAAAATGATGGTCAGGACACAAAGTCTTCTCCCTTTTTTGGTCCTTCCTCCATCCAAACCAAATCGCTGATGCCTAGTTCCGGCAAAGGAGAACGTTTGGCGAGTAAGACCTTGTCTACGCAACTTAATAATACCAAAGGAAGTGGTGCCGCACTTCCAGAACAGACCAATCACAAGATGAGTCATGCTTTGGGCAATGATTTTAGTCAAGTCAAAATTCATACGGGAAGGGAGGCTATCCAGATGAATCAAGACTTGGGAGCGAAAGCTTTTACGCATGGCTCAAATGTCTATTTTAACAAAGGCCAATATAATCCTAATTCTGCTTCTGGAAAAAAACTATTGGCCCATGAACTCACCCATGTGGTTCAGCAAAAGAATGGGACACCAAGCATTCAAAGAGCTTGTCTGACCACCGCGCCACCGGCAGATGAAAAATTATACACTTATACCAAAGGAGATAAAACTTTAGCGGCCAAATTTAGGGATGCTGCGGGTGCTCAATCTTTTATCAATCGACATTCAGATTTAAACCTGAAGTGCTATAAAATGGGCAGTACCTATGATGTCTATATAAAACCAGGTGCCAAGCCAAAAGCACCTAGCGGTGGCGAAACAACCGCGCCTGTTGAGTCGGAAGGAGGTAGTGGGACAGTTGCCACAGAGGAAGAAACGACGAGTACGGATCCTGCGGAGATCAAATTTGCTTTGACTTTCGATGATGGACCACATACCGCAGGTTTGAAAAAAGGCATCAACCGAACAGAAAAAGTACTCGATGTTTTAGCGGGAAAAGGGATAAAAGCTGGATTTTTTATTCAAACCCATGTTACCCATCGAGGAGCAAATCCGGTAGGAAGGGCTTTGGTGAAAAGAATGGATGACGAAGGGCATGCGGTCGGTGTACATACGGGAGGAACCCGAGATCATGAGTTGCATACTAAGGCGCAAAAAGCAGGTCGATTACAAGGTGAATTGGAAGCGGGTAAAGCTTATATCAAAGATCAAACGGGAGAAGATGCAACTTATGTTCGACCGCCAAGGGGAGTACATGATAAGCAGGTGCTCAATACTTATAACAGGGCTGGACTAACCAATATAATGTGGGATTTGGATGGAGATCAAGGCGCTGATTTGTCTGAAACTGTTTTGAAAAAACGGGTCGTCAGTGGTTTGACCACTTTAAAAAATAATAACTGGACCAAAACGACTCCACTCTCCAAAATTGTGATTTTATACCATGATATTCAACTAGGTACTTCTACCCATATTGGAACATTGATCGACTATATTAAAACGATAACCGCGAGATTAACTAAAAATAAAAGTAAAGCCAAATTTGAAAAACCTTAGTCTAATTTTACTCTTGATCGTTTGGGGAATGACTGCTTGTAATCAGCAAGAAAGGTCCAATGCGAAAACGCCAAATGCTACTTTTATGCTGACGGAGGGGAATGCTTTGGATTTGAGTAATCAGGGTTTAGATGAAATTCCCGCAGAAGTATTTCAACTGACTGCTTTGCAAGAATTGAATTTGAGTCAGAATAATATTCAGACGATTCCCGATTCTTTAGCGCTTTTAAAGCAGCTTAAAAATTTAGATCTCTCGGTCAATAAAATCAAGGAAATTCCAAAAAATATTACGTCGTTAAATCAATTAGAAGAATTGAATTTATCCAATAATCAGATCACTTTTCTACCCCGTGAAGTGTTTCAATTGGGAGCCTTGAAAAATCTTTATTTGCAAGGCAATGAAATAGTCAAATTACCGGACTCCTTGCAGCATACAACGATGGAGTCTTTGTTTTTGGCACATAATAAATTAAACGAATTTTTCCTTTACCTGAAAGCGCCTCATTTGAAAGTTTTAGATGTTTCTTCAAATCATTTAAAGGGCTTTCCAAAAGAGGTATTGACTTTAAATAATTTGGAAGTTCTGGATTTTAGTGGCAATCAATTGACTACCATTCCGGGTGAATTATTTGGCCTAAGCCATTTGTCTTATGTCTTTTTTCGTGGCAATCAGCTCACTAGTATTGAAAGACCCATTTTGTTGGGCGATAGCTTAGTCGAAATAGATTTGAGACATAATGACTTATTGAAAGAGGCAACGGAAATACCTGCTTTTAATCGTTTACTAAAGAAAGATGAAATCAAAGGAAAATAAATCTCCGCATAGCAAACCGACACCTGCAAAAAAATCGTTCTTTTCTGAAAAGAAAAAGAATTTCAATTCCTTAGGGAAAGCAAGGTCCAAAGCTTTAGAAAAACTTCTAAAAGCGCATCAGTATCTCAATGGTACAAGTCCGACGGAATCAAGAGTGAAAAAATCCAGAGGATTGGAATTGGCCAAGAAATTAATTTCTCCAGCGATTCAAAGAATTGAAACGATTTCGGAAGTACTTCAAAATATGATTCACCTCTTGTCGACGGGGACGAGTATCAATATTGCGACCAAAGGAAATCAAAAGACAAGGGAATCCGCAGATGATCCTTCGATTTATCTCAGCCAATCTTTTTTTGACAAAGACCAGAACGCGCAAGTGAAACAATTGATACAAGAAGCCGCCAATAAAACGCAGGTCGGAGATTGGAGTAGTCAACAATGGAGTAAAGTGTACGATTGTGATCGCTCCGCAGATGATTTTCAAATGCCAGAGGCATGGGCCAATTACATTTATTGTCTCTTGAATTTGCCCAAAGATAAATCTGAAATCATCATTGAAACCATTCCAAATTTGCAAGAGGAAGAAGAGGAGGATGTCGAAGAAGATGGAGGCGAAGAGGAGAATAATGACGGTAATGATGAAGGGGAGGTAGAGGGAGGTTCAAGTGCTTTGCTTGAAACCGATAGCGATACCAATTCTCCAAGTGACTCAGAATCGGAAACCAATCCTCGACGTACTTTTTTAGATCGACTCTCTGATTTTTTTAACCCTTAGCTATTTTTATTACAACAACACCAATACCCACTATTCTAAATGAATCTTGGTTCGCATTAGTAGATTAAATCTTATGATCAGATGAAAGATTTTCAAAAAACTTCCCCCGCAAATACTTCTGCGAAGAATAGCTCCAAGTCTTTCTTTAGCCCTGCTACGATTCAACCCAAACTCACGATTGGTCAACCGAATGATCCCTACGAAAAGGAAGCGGATGCGATGGCCGAACAGGTAATGCGCATGCCCCAAAAGATACAAAGGCAATGCTCGGACTGTGGGGAAGAGGAAGTGCAACCCAAACGAAAAGGAAATTTTTTAAGCCGGATGCCTTTGCTTTCCAAAAAGCAATTGATGAGGAAGTCGGATGGAGAAGGCGAAGCCTCGCCCGAGCTTTCTAGCACGCTCAATAGTACCAAAGGTAGTGGTTCGACGCTACCGGATTCTACCAATCAATTTATGAGCAATGCTTTTGGTAATGATTTTAGCAAGGTCAAAGTACATACCGATTCCAAAGCGATACAGATGAATCAGGATTTAAATGCTCGCGCTTTTACCCACGGTTCTGATGTCTATTTCAATAAAGGAGAATACAGTCCAGACTCTGCTAGTGGCAAAAGTTTATTGGCTCATGAACTCACGCACGTTGTGCAACAATCCGGTGGAGGTCAATTGCAAGCGGCTCCCAAAAGAATACAACGATCTTGGGAAGGAGCTTTGATTGGTGGACTTGCTGGAGGATTGATCGGTGGAGCTATTGGGGCTTTTGCTGGAGGCTTAGGGGCTCTGGTTGGCGGATTAATAGGACTTGGAATAGGCGCATTGATCGGTTCGTTTTTTGGCAATGATTCTGAAGAAGTCATAACAGAAGAAGCCATTGAAGAGGCGGTCGAGGAAGAAGAAGTAGTCCCTCTTTTACCAGCTGAAGTACAGGCTTACTTAGTAAACCTCGTTACTAGAGGAGCTATCGAAAATCAAACGGATAGTGATCGCAAGGCAAGAGCAGTAATTGACTTTTGGTTGGAAGGCTCCGCTTCTTATATTTTGTCTAGCGATGTTCAAATTTTATTGATACAAGAGTTAATAACCGGAACTGCTGATGCGGAAAATCAAACTTCCATTTTGTCTTATTTTAGATCGGTACCTTATGAAGATTTTAAAATCGTTATTAACGCAGTTGGCAGAGATGATATCGTTAATTATTTTGTGGAAGCTGATCGAGCAGCTTTAAACACTTTATTAGATAGCCGTATGGCAGAAGATCAAGCACAAACGGCCGATCCCACTGCAACTTTCGATAGTAATATCACAGCTGATGCCAAAGATCAATTTGCGGCCAACTCTATACTAGATCGCGATATAAGACAAAATTGCATTGATGTTGTTCGAACACTAGCCCCAACTTTTTTTAGAAATAATCCAGCACTAGCGGCTACGGTTAGTCAAGAAATAGGCGCACTTAGTGGCTTAAATTATAAAATGACCGCAGTCGGCCAAATTATGGAAGACTTAGGATTGACGAGTGATTATATTGAAATGGAATTTGAAAATGGAAATGGTATTAATGAACCGACTACAATGGACGGTAGTGCTTGGGATGAAATAATGACGACAGTTGGAGATCAGCAAGGTTGGCATATATTCGGGATGGCTCTTTTTAATGGATACCATAGTGTTACCTTAATGGTTCATAAAACAGCGACTGATGTCTTTTTGTATTGGGCAGATCAATGGGCCATCGACCCTGGGGATAATTTTTTACAGGAAGATAATTCTGTATCTGGTTTTAGGCGTTATGATCAAGAAGGCTTTGATGGATTTATTACTCAGTTTACGAATTCGTCTTGGAATAGAGTCTTTACAGGAGATCCTGATAATGGAATACCTGAAGGGCGTCGTTGGAATGCCACTACTAAGATTTGGAAATTCAGATCAGAGTTGCAAAATACTAGCACCAGCCCCGCTCCCGCAGCTGGCACTGTCCAACCCAAACGGAAAAGCATTCAAGCCCAATTTGCAAACGAAACCATTCAAAAAAAAAATCTTTTCCCCTCCTAAGCACAAATTCTAATCTCGTTCAGCGAATCAACCAGGAGGAAAAAAGATTGACTGATCCAACGGCAAGTCGTTTTGCATATACGACCTCACTAGCGGACTATCCCAGAGCTTTAAGTCGTGCTTTGACTAGAGTTCCTAGTTTTCGCTCCGCAGAAGCGGTGAGCAATTGGTGGGGATCAAGATTTTGGGAGCAAGCTAGAATCGTGGCTCAAAGACAAGGTGATACAGATGATCGTCCTCTTTATTGGACTCGATTGCGAATGCGGCAAATGCTCAGAAATTTTAATCCGGGAACTCGATTTGCCTTATCTACGGCACAAAGAGAAAGATTGATTCTAGGATTTGAAAATGCTTCGCGAGGGATGCCGACCGGCAATGGTCGTTTGGCTTGGGTGCCAGGAGGCAAGAAGATTTTAATTAGTGGTTTTGATCCTTTTAGATTGTCGGCCAATCGAGGTGGTAATATTAGTAATGGCAATGCTTCTGGAGCTGCGGTTTTGGCCTTAGATGGAACGATAATACAAGCTAGACATAAGCCCGGTTTGTATGGACAAATCCAAGGGGTCATTTTGCCCGTTACTTTTGATTATTTTGATCAGGGAAATATTGAGCGATTTTTTGGCTCTTATATTCAAGGCGAAGATCACGTGGATATGGTGATGACGATTAGCCAAGGCAATAAGGATTTTGAATTAGAAGAACATGCTTCAAGATATCGAGAGCCTCGTCATCGCGACAATGAATTGGAACTAGGAGGCACTGCGGTTCTTCCTAGTGGCCCAGAGTTTATCGACTCTACTTTGCCAAGACATCGAATGCGTCAAGAGGCTTTAGGTAGAAATTCTGCCCTTAGGGAAGAAAGAGAATTTGCTGGGATTGATGCGCAAAGGCGGAATATTCGTGGCCCTCGCTCTGGTTATCCCAGACCCACGAGTGGCATGCAAGCGAGAGCTGGCTCTGGTGGAACTTTTTTGTCGAATGAAGTATTTTATCGAACGTCTTTATTGAGAGTTTCGGGGCCCAATGCAAGAACCATAAAAGTTGGTCATTTGCATATCCCGATTATTCAAAAATATGCGATAAAATATAATTTGACCATGGATCAAGCGCGCAATCAAATTATTGCAAGGGTAAAAGATTTGATCATTGCCGCTTTGCCTGGACTCTAAATTGGAAGTAAATCTGCGAAACCCATTTGATTTTAGGTCTATAGAAAATACGTTCGAGCGAAAAAAGATCTGCGCCATTTGCACAATCTGCGGGAAACCAAACACCTACTTTTTTTACAAAGTACTTTACTAATATTTTTTAAATTTACAGCTCATTTAGCCAATTATAAACCCCCAACCATGAAACAAAATACAGATAACCTTGTCGATGGACTAAACTTCCTAAAAGAAGTTATTCAAGTGCAACTAGGACAAAGTTTCAATAAAAAAAAGTGGTTTCAAAAGAAAAGTGACCTCCAGTCTTTGTATTTGAAAAATGAGGAAGATCCTTTGGCGAATCTCATTAGTTTTTATAAAATGAGTACCGAAGAAAGTATCGTTTTGCTCATGGCCTTGGTTCCGCATGTGGTGCCGCATTTTTTTGATGCGCTGATCGCAGAGGTGATGCCAAAGGGAGGAGATTTTCCCGAATTTGGTGGCGTGAAAGGAACCAATCATCGAGGAATGATTCCTACTGGTGAAACGGTGATGTTTATTTTGGCGGGCAATGATCTGGGAAAAAGATTTAAAATCCAATCTTTGTTTTCTAGTGAACATTTTTTTGCAAAAAATAAAATTTTATCCCTAGAAGAAGTCAAATTGGGAGAACCCTTTTTAAGTGGAAAATTAATTCTCGACCAAGATTACATCGACTTGCTTACTCAAGGCTATATTTCGGTTCCCAAATTAAGTTCCACTTTTCCGGCCCAATA
Organism: uncultured Saprospiraceae bacterium; assembly: GCA_964419315.1. GTDB lineage: Bacteria > Bacteroidota > Bacteroidia > Chitinophagales > Saprospiraceae > CALLVY01. Next base: position 19,113 of record CAYQRA010000032.1, read on the forward strand.
CATCTCTACCGATCAGGAATGGGAAGACCTCGTACTCAACAAGGCCACCTTAAATGAAATCCTAGAAATAGAAAATTGGCTCAAGCATAAGAATGTTTTGCTCTACGAATGGGGCATGCATAAGTCTGTCAAAGCGGGGTATAATGCGCTGTTTTATGGCCCTCCAGGAACTGGAAAAACCATGACCGCCAAGCTGCTCGGAAAGTATACGCAAAGACCAGTCTTTAGAATAGATCTGTCGCGAGTGGTTTCCAAATTTATTGGAGAAACCGAAAAAAACTTGGCCAACCTTTTTGACAAAGCACAAAACAAAGATTGGATTTTATTTTTTGATGAAGCGGATGCGGTCTTTGGCAAACGAACGGGAGTGAGAGACGCGCATGACAAATATGCCAATCAAGAAGTTTCCTATCTCCTCCAGCGCATCGAAGACTACCAAGGGCTGACCATCTTAGCTTCTAATTTTAAGAAAAATATCGACGATGCTTTTTTACGCCGTTTCAACTCCATCATCTATTTTCCGATTCCTGCGAGCCAAGATCGCCTCGGAATGTGGCAAAAAGCTTTTCCAAAACAAGTGGAGCTTTCTCCCGAAATTGACTTGGAAGGCATTGCACAAAAATATGAATTGACCGGCGCTCATATCATGAATGTCGTCCACTATAGTTGTCTCCAAACCTTATCAAGAGCCTCCAATAC
>CAYQRA010000033.1:0-19798 GCA_964419315.1 uncultured Saprospiraceae bacterium
TTAAAGAAAAGGAATAAATAAACTAAATATAGACTCAAACCAATAAATATTTTTATAAAGAAAAAGGTCATGGATTCCCCAAGTAAGTAATTTTCCATTCCATAATAGGTCAGATAAAGGGGGATAATAAAGAGGAATAAACCCAATATTTTTTTTAAGATAGGACGATAATCAATTCTTCCATATTTAATAATCATCCAATGCCAGACCAATCCTAAGGTCAAACCCAAAACAACTTGCATCACCGCAATCGATTCTATACTCGGCCAGTATTCCAACACCAAATAAAGCGAGGAGAACAAAGCAATCGTCCAAGCCAAATTCCAATAGAATAATAAATTGGCCCAACCCTTCGCAACAAATAAAGTGCCCCCCGGATTAGCAAAACTTTTTAGGATTCCTACAAAAGCTAAAATAGATAAAGTTAGCGATGCGGCCATCCATTTTTCACCGTACCAATAAAACAAAAAATCTTCGGCCAATAAGGATAAAATCAAAAGCAGAGGTAATGTAATCACCATCAGACTACTAATCATCTGGGAATAATATTTACTTACCGCCTGAGGTTCCTCTTGGATTTTAGAGAATACGGGAAAGGCAACATTGGTGATAATAGGATTGAGTTTTCGAACCGGCATCAAAACTAGGTTCCAAACCAAACTATATAAACCCAAAGCTTCTGTTCCCAAAAATTTCCCAATGACAATTTTATCCAAGTTGGCGCTTAAAAAGTTGGTGATATTATTAGCGGCATAGAAAGAACCAAAATTAAGTAATTTGGAAACTGCCGAAAATTGAAAAGAAAACTGCGGTCGAAAAAGGTGGAAACCTGTGAAAACATTTAACAAACTTGTCGTAGCATTTTGGGCCAAGAATGCAAAGATCAAAGACCAGACTCCATAGTCATTTAATGCCAAGACAACTGCTGTGCTAAATGCCACCAGCGCTGCGGCAATAGCAATTTTATTTTGTAAGTCAAATAATAAATTCTTGGCGATCAAAGCTGCATATAAAGTACCCCAGCCTACCAATACAAAATTAACAGAAGCCACTTGTAAAAAATATTTCAATGCTTCGTCTTCAAAATAAGTAGCGACAAAGGGTGCGACTAAAAATAATAATAAGGCACAGAAGAATCCTAGAAAAATATTGATCCAATACAAGGTAGAAAGTTGTAAACGATTGATTGTTTTACTTTGGATTACAGCGGCACTCAAGCCAAAATCAAAAACTGGAAAAAGGAAACCCACACAAAGCGTGACCAATGCCATTTGTCCAAAATCTGTTGGATTCAATAAATGAGCCATCACGATATTTTGGAAAAATTGGATTCCCGTAGTAAGCACCGCTCCCAGAGAGGTCCATTTGATACCGCTTACTACTTTTGCTTTAAGACTCATCTTTCTTTTTTGCGATTACCATGTACATCCAGGTCCATCTTTCGGTTCGATCAATTTTATTGAGTAAATAAACAATTCCTTGAATCAGTAAACCCAAGAGGCTAATTATTTTAAACCAACGCAAGGGGCCGCGATTGAATCGGTAAAGGTAGTAGACGAATAATTGACCAAAGGTGACCCAGAATCCGGAGAGGGCTTTTAATGCTGTTATTTCAAAATTAGTTTTTTCAAAAAGGTATTTAATCCCGTATTTGCTGTAGCGATAAAAATCTCTTGGTTCTTCGTGGATGTGCCAAATAAAAGGAATAAAATAAACCGCATAGGCACCAACTTTCAGTACTCGGTTGCATTCTCTCAATGCTTGTTCTGGTTCTTCCAAATGTTCTAGAACCGCGCTGCAAAGAGCAGAATCAAAAACATTGGATTCCGAAGGAATTTCATAAGCCGTACCAAATAAATCAATATTACTAAGATCATGAAAGGTCTCTTCATGATCTAGCCCAACATGTCGGTTTAGGTAAGGTCTCAATATTTCTTCGTATGGTTTTTTCCCGCAACCAATATCAATCATATCCCCTTTTAAGTATTGCTTTGCAGCAATCACTAGGTTCTTTTGAATGATCCCCTGAACCAAAACATTATGCGCTTGACTATTGGCTATACCGAACAAATTTTACTATTAATTTTGTTTAATAAAAAAACGGCATTCTCCGTGTTGGTGATCTGCGTAATATAAAAAAGGGCGAATTTTTCTTTCTACAAAAAAATCTTCTACGGCCTTTTTACAACCTTCATAACGACCGTAATCATCAAAGATGATAAAACCACCGGGGACTACTTTGTCGTATAAATAGTCTAAACAAATCTTGGTTGATTTATACCAGTCTGCATCTAATCGCAAGAGGGCAATTTGATTGATCTGCGGTGCTTCCCTCGGCAAAGAATCTTCGAACCAACCTTTACAAAAGTGTAGCATGGATTCTTCGTATTTCAACTGATCTACCAATAATGCCCGACAAGTTTCAATCGTTCCGTGGCCTCCTCTACTATCATAGACTCCTTTAATTGGAGCGGTTCGTCCACTTAGGTTTTCTATTTTTCTACCCAATAAACCCTCTACGTCTTTTACCGCCAAAGCTCCATCTACTTCTGGGTCGGGTTCGCAAATATCATCAAAGGAATCAAACAAATATAGCGGCCTTCTCTTTTTTCCATATTGTAAGTTGGCCAAGGCCATGATGCCAACAGCTCCTCCTTTCCAAACCCCACATTCTACCAAAGCACCGGGAATATTATTTTTTTCACAGTAGGCTACTTGCTCATATAAGGTAGCCAATTTTAATATTGAAAGCATGGTATGCCCTGCTACTTTTTGAGCAGCTGTTTCCGCTTCCTCCATTAAGTCAAGGGCGTTTTTTTTCGCTGGGGCAACGCGTTTTAATTCATATCCCAAGGTTTGCAATCCCTTTCTTATAATTTTCCTGATCAAGGTCTAATAATTATTTTAAAATCACTTTAGTCGAGTACCTACTTTAACTTGATGTATTGGCAAAAAAGGAGTTGGTAATAAATTCAGAAGTGGAATTCTATCCCACAGTCGACTCCATTTATTTTTCTTTAATGCTTGTTCAGATTTTATATAGCCATCGAGACAACGAACATAAATTATTGTTCCTTCTTTTTTGACAATCATTCCGGGTATCTTTTCCTTTAGTCTTTCCTCCGAAGCAATTTCTGAGGAGGCAACCTTGCTTACAGGCGGTAAAAAATTCAACTCCTGGTTTTCTTTCAAAAAAGCAAAAGCACTACCGGCTCTAATTTTAGCACAAAGTTCTTCTACCGATTCTTTTTCCCAATACATTCGATAATGAATGCTTGTGTTCTGTCGGAAATAGGTCGCTCTTTCTTCTTCCTGTGGAATTGCTTTTAGATTATCTTTAAAGAAGGTCTCCATTTCATTGAGTAAGGGGGAAATATTTTTAAACACCTCTCCATACAAAAAATCATAGGTGACTTTTTGGGGATCAAAAGCAATCTTTAGTCGAGCAATGATGGGTCCGGTGTCAATTTGAGGAAGCATAAAATGACTGCTGATTCCTGCAAAATCTTCCCTCGTCGCAATTGTCCAATAAACAGGATCTGCTCCACGACATCTTGGCAAATAAGAAGGATGAAAATTCACTGCACGCTCTTTGAAAGCATTTAAGAGTCCTTTAGAAAATATTTGTGGAAAAGCGGCTGTAAATAAATAATAACCTTTTTCTGCAATCCCTTTCTCTTTCAATTCATCCATATGGCCTACAGAGATTACCTTTATCTCTTGCTCCCGTTCCTTCAATAATTCTTGCAAGGCGCTTGTCTTTCTTTGATAGGCTTTTTTAAATCTACGTAAACTAATCTTTTTTTTGGGAGCTAGTTTTTTTTCAAAAAAAAGCCAGCGATCACAATTCGCAATAATAATAGTATCGACTTTAAAGTAAGAATGGTCTAATACATTGCGTAATACCTCCATTCCAAAATTTGACAAATGCCCTACTCCAAAGATGACGCGCATAATCTATGTAAGCTTTTGATAAAAATCCAAAATCAAAGTCGTAATGCTATCTTGTTGCTCTGGCTCGAGGTCGGGAAATAAAGGCAATCGCAATAAGCGGCCACTCTCCACACTGGTATACTTATCTTCTCCATGAAAGTAGCCAAACTTATGTCCTGCTAAAGAACTATGTAAAGGTACGTAATGAAAAACGGAAACAACACCATGATTTTTTAAATGGTTTATTAAAGCTTTTCGCTCCGCATTACTTCTACATTTTAGATAAAAAATGTGTCCATTATGCTTACAATTTTTCGGTATTTTAGGAAATTCAATCTTACTAGCTAATCCCTTTAATTTTTGTGAATAGCGATCCCATATTTCTTGTCGCCTTCGGGTGAGCACCTCTAGTTCCTGTAATTGAGCGTATAAAAAAGCAGCATTCAATTCTCCCAGTAAAACACTCGACCCTACATCTACCCAAGAATATTTATCAACTATTCCTTGTAAAAACTGATTGCGATTGGTTCCCTTTTCTCGGATAATCTCCGCCCGCTCAATCAGGCTTTGATCGTTGATCAATAAAGCGCCTCCTTCTCCACAATGGATATTTTTGGTAGAATGGAAGCTAAAAGTTCCAAAATGACCAATGGTTCCCAAATGCTTTCCTTGATAATAAGCGCCTAAGCATTGCGCAGCATCCTCGATTACTTTGATATTATTGCGATTGGCAATAGCCATGATTTCCTCCATTTCGCAAGCTACTCCAGCATAGTGCATTACTATAATGGCTCTAGTTTTGGGACTAATGGCTGCTTCAATCAACTTTTCATCAATATTCATTGTATCTGCCCGAAGGTCTACAAATACGGGAATCGCACCGCGTAAAACAAAGGCATTGGCAGTCGAAACAAAGGTAAAAGAAGGCATTATCACCTCATCCCCTTCTTTCAAGTCTAATAATAAAGCACTTAATTCTAAAGCATGGGTACAGCTAGGCGTCAATAACACCCGCTTAGCATGAGTGACTTTTTGCAGCTCTTCCTGACAAGCTTTGGTGTAAAAGCCTTCCCCAGCAAGATTTTTTCTTTGGATGGCATCTTCAATACAAGCCATCTCCTTTCCGGATACATAAGGAATATTAAAAGGAATCATATGGTCTTCCCACTCTTTTTATTCAGCTATAAAAGTAAAATCTTTTCTCTTTCATTTTCTCATCGGTAAAGCTAGACTTTATCGGTAGATATACCAAAAAAAGAAGGTGCAAGTGGAGATTTCCACTTGCACCTTCTTTTACTTGCTTGACCAATTTTGTAGTATACGATTATCGCATAATGACCATTTTCCCAAAATCATTCTTAAAAAACGAATTGGTATTCGTTTCGTATTTTTCAAAATCCTCCCCATTGAGATTTTTAGCAACAACTCGATAGAGGTAAACACCATTGGCCAATCGCTGCCCATATTCATCTGTTCCATCCCAAGTGTAATCCGTTCGGTGGGTTCCTACTTTTAGTGGCCCCAATTCCTGTTCTGTGATTTCTCGAACGATCCTTCCGGATACGGTAAGGATTTGGATTTTAAAATGGTGAGGGGTCTCATCTCCTGTCAGGGTATAAACAAACTGAGTAGAGGTAGAGAATGGATTGGGGTAATTGAGTACGTTAGAAATGGATTTTCTAGTAATGACTTCAAAATTAATTTTATAATCTAAGTTTCCAGATTGGTTGCCGGTAACATCTTGAGCTTGTACGATCAGTTCGTACATGCCATCCATATTTAGTTCCGGATTGATTTCTATCAATGCTCTATTCTTATCATTGGTAGGCGGATAGAAACTAGCGGTATCTCCAGAAAAATAAAATTGACGTTGTTCTCCCAATGGATCCGTGAGGTAAACTTTTACCAATGCAGTATCTTCCAAACGCAGGTAAGGATTTTCATCTTTGAGTGCAATAAGGATTTCTGGTTTAGCAGAGACAATATCTCCATCCATGATATGAGTACCATCGAAGGTAACATCTAGGAGTGGGTTTCGCTCATCTTGGGTAACCAAGAATTGATAATTTGCAAAGTTGTTGAATTGGTATAACTCTGGTTGGTCATCATCAGGATTGACTTCCATAGAAAAGTTGACCGGACCATTTAGTCCTCGAGTAGAGAAGGAATAAGTGGTCATCAGGCTATTGTCCTTCAATAATGGAGCAAGTCTTTCCTTTTTCACTTGACTATTATTGGTGTTATCAGTGATGGTATATTCCACTAATAGGCTATCCATATTATAATTACCTATATTTTCTATCGCGGTTTCAAAAACAAAGGTTTCTCCCTCTTGAAGAGTATCATTGTATACCTGTAAGATTTTACTGGGGTTGATTGCAGATTCTGGAATACCTTGGTAATGGACTCGCCAATATTTGAGGTTAGGCGAAGTTCTATTAATGATGTCCTTTGACTGGTATTCCAATTTCAGATTGGGATATACCATTGGATCAATCGTACTCAATGAAATTTCCTTATCCGTTAAAGATTGAAGCAATAAGACTTCATTATTGGCTTGATCTACTCCATAGACGGATACGGAAATCGTATCTTCTAGTGCATTAAAATTTTCATAGTCCCAGGATAAGGATTCCCAGGTAGAAGCAGGGCCGATTTTTTCAGTAACTATATTTCCTTGATCACTCAAAACGGGTAAGAATACTTCAGAAATGATCGTCTCCCCTTTTGATACTGCTATTTTTTCTGACAAAACCTCTCCTCCTTTTTTGTAAATAAAAGTATAAGGAACAGATCCTAAGCTTTCTAAGGCTCTCACTTGAGTTGCCCCTTGAGATTCAAGATATTGAAAAATATTGGTCCCCAAAACCGTTGAATCTTGTGCCCAACTCTCTGGATAAAAATCAGCAGTTGCATTCTTTAAAAAAGAGAAGACAAAAACAAAATTATTATCCTGAACAACATTATCTAAGAAATCAATAAAACCGCCTCTTTCCTCTGTTGTTGAAGTAGGAAAGGCAAAAACGCGAGTCGTCGTATTTACTGGATTAATCGTTCCATAATCTCCACCCGGTGGGTTTTGCCAACCAAGGCCTGTGGTAGAATCTCCAACAAAAACAGCCATTCCCGAGGTGGCATAATCCCAAGGTCTTACGGAGTTGGCTGGGGTATCAAAATTATAATTAAACTCTGGTTTCGCATTTGGTTCTTTTACCTTATTTTTTATAGTATAAAATATCCCATTTACCCAATAATCAAACTCCTCTCCTGACTCTACTCCTATTCCTTCAAATTGGTCTTTTTTATACTGATAAAAATGAGATTGATTCCAACCTTCTGTCTCTCCTTCCAAGTAAATAAAAGAACTCGTACTCCAAACGTAACCCACCTCTGCATTTACACTATCAGGACTGATTCGCCAATAATAGACATTGCCATTTTTTAGATTAAAACTAGGTTCCCATTCTATGACTCCCCCAATTTGGGTTATTTCTTCCGTCAGTAGCGATGGGCTATTGAACTGTTCTGTGGTATCAATTTGGTAAATATACCTTTGGTCTCCCACCATGGTATTTCGGGAAGAGGATTTTAGCGTTATCTTAGGCGTATTGACAATTGCAAATTCTTCTGGATAAATGGTTTTAGCACTATTGTCTGTAATAAATAGTGAAATACCTTTTACCCCATTTCCACTATACAATTCATTATTCATTTCTGCACTAGGAGCGGGAAGCTCTTCTACATCATCCTCTACATCTATCGTAATAAAAATTCGATTCTGCCCAGAGGCAACCACTCCAAAATTGGGTACCGTATAGCTTAGTTTATTTCCAAAACCTGGCGCTTTAATTTTATCTACTACTAAAACAACTTCATCTCCTAAAGGTAACTGTTGTTCTATTTTGATGAAAAAAGAATCAGGGTTATTTCTTCCAATGTTATTGACCTCAAAGTTTATCACGAAACTATCCAAAACAGAACTTATGGTAGCTGGTTGAAAAGAAACCGTACTGGCATCCACTACATAATCTGCTCCCGGTCTTGGGTTCACCCGCATAGCTGGATCACCATGGAGGGTAAATTGCTGATGCAATGATTCAACTGTTCGGCTTTTCTCTACATCAAAAGTTTCAATGGTTCTTTTCATTACATCTCCTATTCCTTCTCCATACATTTCATCTCCAAGTAGGCTATAATATCGTTCTGCAAATCTGCTAAGTACAGAGATGTACCCTTGTCCTGTAGAGGCAATAAAAGAGATCGCCCCCTTATCTTCATAAAAAACGAATCGTTCACTGATTCCCCTTGCAGAAGAATGAATATTCCCAGAAAAACAACCTAAAGAAAACATCAGTGGATATTTTCCATAATTGAAATAATTATCTGGGTTATCAATATTAAAATCAAAGGTACCTACTCCGGAGTGACCAAAAAATGTAAGTATTGATACTCCATTATTAATCAAATCGAAGATTTCTTCCGATTCTGATATTTGTACTGGATCAGTACTTGTTTTATAAAACGTCGTTACATCAGCTCCAAATTTATTATTCTCAATCAAAGCTTCCATATCTTTTAAGTGGCCAGCAATAGAAATTTGAATGGCAGGGTCTCCACCACTCAAATGCAAGATGCGTTTTTGCCAAGCTCGATCTAAATACGTTTGTGGAAGGTTTTGATTCCCCTCTAAGGTTTTCATTTTTTCCAAAAACACTTTAACATCATTAGGACTGGAGGCCGCTAGCCTTCCTATCGCAAAAATGGGGATGCTAGAATAATTATCAGAGAGCAATAGATTATCTGCACCGGGCATACCGAAGGTAGGTACATAATAAGATTGATTGATACTTAGAGCTAAATCCTCATTAGTCCGAGCAAAAGGATATTCTCGACCTTTACCGATTATGAAAAAGTATTTTGGGTTAGACCAGTTCTTCTCTATGTAATGTCCAAAATTTCTAATTGAGAGTGGTGTTCGTTCAACACCATAAGCAAATTGATCATACAACTGATTGACATCCACAATCGTAGGGCTATATCCTCCGCCTATTGCGCTTTGTCGGTAATCTGCGTATTTCCGAACCCAATCTTCTCCATTGCCATCTTCGTAGAGTTCGGGATGAGAAAGAATGATATAATTAGCTGAAGAAGAAGATAAATCGACAAAATCTACCCGATCTAAATTCTCAATCATTTTTATTCCTTCACTTTGGCTGGCAATGCAAATATTTCGAGGATTAGTTTCTGGTGGCAAAGCTAAACGAACCATATTCGTAGCATCATCATATGCCGCAATTAATCGTTTGTTGTTGGCAAAATCATAAACGATTGGATCTTCATTTCCTGCGTTGAAGTTCTTTATTTCGATGTATTTTTTATTGGTACTCTCTGGAATGGTGAAGTGAAAGATATTTTCATCATTAAAATCAAATAATCTAGGGTGTGTTAGACTAATGACGGATGGTGAAAGACGGTCTGTTGCTCCAATGGCTCCAAATAATTTTACCCTACTCACTGCGCTCAAATCACTCGTAGCAAATTCTGTTTCATAATTTCTCATCTTAAAACCAGATACACTTTCGGTGATAATCAGTTGATTATTTAGACTTATTTCTATTTCATGCTCGGTGGCACTTGTTGCTAGTTTTATTTTCACCTGTGTGGCTGGCCCTGCTGTATGGATAGCATTGAGACGAAAGTTAATATTATTGGTTCTTCTAAACCTTTCAGCAAATCCTTCTACATATTTAAAACTAGAAACTGCCACTCCAGCTACATCTGCTTCCTGAACCGCATTGGTAGTGAAAATTCTGGTTTCTTTGTGTAAAAAATAAACCTCAGCGGTCGGGAGGTTATTCAAAGCATTACTTACTGATTCAACCCTTTGATGGCCCGTTCCAGTACTCCAAGTCAGAAAATAAGCAGAGGTATCTGTAAAGAGACTGTACTCAGGATTCAATATTTCATTATCTGGATCAATGAAAAGATACCGATCTAGCTCTGATCGATTTTGCTTACCATAAAATTCAATGAAATCTCCAGAGGAAAAGGTAGTATTACTTGTTGTAAAAATAGGAACCTCTACTCCCATATACATCATCCGATATTCAGACCCACTAATGGAGGACACTGGGATCCCAGCATTTTGGAGTGTTTGATAAGAAATCCGGTATATCCCGTCTTCTGCTACTTTTACTTTGTAGTAGTCTTTAGAATAGTCAATCCACTCATTTCCATATAGTGTATCTTGACCGTTCCACATCTGAGCGGAGAGAAAAGGATTAAAGCAAAAAAATAAAAAAAGCAAGGGAAAAAGCTTTTTCATATAGCCGTGGTTTTATATTAAATCAAATTGAGTCTAAACCCAAGAGCAGTATTCGCAAAATATCAAAAACTGAACCTATTACAGGTTGAATCTCCTCTGTTAACAGCTACATGTTGGCTTTCCGACACAACTTTCTATAGCTATTGATCAAAAAAGCCTAAGATCCAAAGAAGTTGTTGAAGAATTCCTAATGAAATGATTAATAGATGCTTAATTTTCAGAACGATGCGCCTTTTTGTTTTCGTAACCTTAGCTACGGGAATAAAAGAGCAGAAAGCCCTTGAACATAAATGGTTTGACAAGCGTCCATTGAGGAGTTTTTAAACAACTTCAATATTTTATTCTTGATATTCTAATCGATTATAAAGACTTTAATAATAGACCTTTACGTAATCACTATGCAGGTAGTTGCCCCTTATCCATTATAATTCATCTGGTTTTATCTCATTTCCTGCTGCAACCAAGCTTTGCACTTGTGATAAACTTGGTGGTCTATTGATTTTTGATATTTATTGAGGTCAAAATCTTGATGAGAGGCTTCGAGAGTTGTTCGATATTCTACCTCGACTTCTTCTAGGAAATGCTGGTAAATACCCCCGTGTTTCTTTTTAAAATCGATGATATTAAAATTATTGATGGCAAGGGTTCGGCGGCTTAAGTCTTCAAAAAGATCTCCTTCGCCGGAGTTGAAAACTACTGTTTTTCGCTCATCTCTTTCCTTTTGTGGAAGTACCTTCCCTCGTTCCAGAACGGTTTCTACCATTCTTGCATGTAAGCCATCTTCTGTCAAACGACCATTTTTCCACCAACTTACAAATGCTCCTGCTTTTTGGCTGGCCTTGGTCTTACTTGCAAAGAAACTCCAAAGTACCCTGACATATAAATCTTCATATCCCCGCAATGGAGCATAATTGACTTTGGGGTGGCTGAGGATTTTATCGGTAATAAATCTTTTGTTAACTCCTTTTTCTAGTAAAAACCGATAAGCTTGTTGCTGGTATCGAGTCAATTGATTGGGTAAAGGAATGGAAATAGGTGCTTCAGAAGGAGCCAGTCGAAAATCTTCTCCTACCCTACCCTCTTCTAAACCACTCAAAAGGCGGATCATCTCCGGAGTATATTTAGGTTCGTTTTCGAAAATATAGAATTTAAGACTAAGGATTTTTTTCTTCTCTTTTTTGCAGGGTCGAAACTCAAATCGGATATCTGTATATTTTTCAATTTCTTTTTGCGAAGGCATCAAAACCCAGCGTTTAAATTCGTAGAACTTAGTATATTTATTTTCAATACCCAGGTAAAATTTTAGCTTTTCTACTGTAATTTCACATTCTCCTTTATACTGGTAGCGCTTTAAAACTTCATATAATCGAATGGCATTTCCATTGAGATATACAATATTACTCAAGCTGTAACGAGTAAAATGTTCTTTCAATTGAATCAGGTATTCTTGCAATTTATCAGAAATACTAAAAGTAAAATCATCTGTATTTGTATCATGTTCTACATGTTGTAGCCATACACTTTTACCTACAATGCTTCCCTTTTCGTAAATAATTGGAACACTATTGAGCTTGTCCATTAATGCAAAAACTTCTGATTTATTGGCTAGGCGACGCTTCCCATCGAAATTAATAATGCGCTCTATCTCACTATAGTGCATCCGATATTCTTTGAATTCCGAGTGGTTTTGAGAGATTTGAGAGATTAGATATAAGACGAAGAATTGCTCTCGACTATTCAACTTATAACTGGTCTCAATAAGTTTATTATGCTTTATGATAGCCATAGCACTTGGATTTATTCGTAAGATTAGATTGCATGAGAAAATTATTGCTCGCGCAAAACAAAAAAGCTAGTGTAAATTCTAAAGGAAGCTGGATTAAAAGGCCTCGCAAATATAGTATAAAAGCGTAATTTATGGCTAGTTTTTTTACGCTTTTAGGACTTTTTACGCTTTATTTAGGAGATTAAGCATTAATCTTTGATGTGTTTCTACGCTTTTAAGCTTAAAGTCCCTGTTTTAGGGGAAATTTGATCAAATTTACAGAATACACATTGTTATATTGATGTAATTCTACGTTTTTGATGTAACTCTACGCTTTAATTGATGTATTTCTACGCTATTAGAGCAATTGTAGCTCCCGTTTTGATGCATTTCTACGCTTTTATATCTAGTTTCCCTAAAAACCTGATGTAATCCTACGCTTTTTGATGTATCTCTACGTTATTGATGCATCTCTACGGTTATATGATGAAGTTCTACGCTTTGCTAAATGTATTTCTACGCTATAACAATGTATCCCTACGCTATTGGTGATGTATCTCTACGCTATAAAAATGTATTTCTACGGTTTCTTGATGTATCCCTACGCTTTTGTTTCGCTAACAAACTGATAATCAATTGGTTAGACAGACCTTAAAGGAAGAACTTAAGTTAAATAATAAAACCTATTAATTAAGTTCTGTATTTGAATCTAGAACCTTAGGTTAAAAATCAAGGGTTTTAAAAAGAAAATATTTTTTTCGTTTTACGAACAACCTTGAAAAAAATGTCAAAGAAAAGTTGCGGTAAAAGAAAGGAAACTTTTTGACATAAGAAAATTGGTGGAGTAAGCCGATATTTTAGCCCTAGAGAGCTGCCTAAGGCTCCTAAAAGCTATAAGCCTTACTCTTCCATGTGTTTTTTTATTTCGGCGCTTATATCTCATTATTTTGTAAAGTGTAAATAATTTACGGAAATACGGATTTACGGAAATCCGTGCATCCGTATATTTGTATTTGCAACAGATTTATCCGTACAAGATTGGGAATAGAATCACAGAAATACTGAAATCAGTAAATACGGAAATCTGTATTTTCGCTGATGATCAAGAATATGATTTCAAAGGCTTCCGTAAATACGGAAAATCGTATTTCTTTGTTTACGTTGATCTGTATTTCCGCATTAACTGAAATCATTGTTTCTGTAAAATCGTAAAAAAGGTTTGCAGTATTTCTGTGTTTCTGTATATTCGTGTTTCCGTAAGGCTAAAATTGTGAATAAATTTTAGCTTCTGTGTTTCCGTAAATACAGAAATACGGAAATTTTAAGAAACACTAACCATCAATTCAAAGCACTTACAATGATTATATCCATTACGAGTCTTAAAGGCGGGGTAGGGAAATCAACGATTTCTCAGAACCTTGCTGTTTGTTTTGCCCACATGGGCTATCGAGTAGCCATCATAGATACAGATACCAATGCCAGCTCTATTCATTGGTCTGGTATTAGAGAAGAAGAACTTCCCAAAATCACGGTCGTTGGAATAACAGAGAGCAATGCTCTCCGGAAGAACATTAGAGAAATCCAAGAAAATTATGACGTAGTGATCATTGACGGTACGCCTTCTCTATCTAAGCTGGTAAGTACTATTCTGATTTTAGGAGACATAGTGATTGTTCCAATCCGCCCAAGTGGTTTAGATATTTGGGCTACAGAAAAATTCATGGAGCATTTTGAGCAAGCTAAAGCATTGCGAGAAGAGATTCCAGCCTATTTTCTACTCAATGAGTTTAACCCCAAAGTAAAACTCAACCAAGAAATTAAAAAAGCACTGGTTGAACTAGAAATAAAAACACTAGAATCTAGCCTTCGGCACCGGATTGCTTACGAAGAAGTTTGTGTGATGGGGAAGGGAGCTTATGAATACCGCGACCCAAAAGCAAAACGAGAAGTCACCCAATTGGCAAATGAAGTCTTAGAAATACTTAAATCCTTATAATATGGCAAAGAAATCTTTCAATATCAGCTCCACCCTCAACAAAAATAAAGAACCTCAGCTCGCGGCTAAAATTCCTTTGCAAAAGAAGACCAAGGATGTAAAAGAAGTCGCTAAGAAAGTGGCGATTATTCATGAAGAAGAGCCAGAGCCAAAAGCAAAACCGAAAAAGGAAGTGGTGGAAAAACCAGTAAAAGCTAAGGCAGCGCGTAAAAAAGCAGTAAAACTAGTTCGACTGACGATAGATACTCCAGAAAGTATGCACCGAAAACTAAAGATAAAAGCGATAGAAAAAGGAGTCAGCATGCGCGATTATATCCTACAATTACTGGAAAAAGAATTGTATTGAAAATAAAAATTTCTGTAAATACAGATTTACGGAAATCCGTATTTACAGAAACTAAATCAATCAACTTACTCACTACAATCGTAATAAATAGTCAACCTAATTAGCACAATGAGCCTATACAAATACGTTTTACTTTTTCTAATCTGCCAGATTCCTAATCTTCTAATTGGACAAGGAGCGGCGGTTCCCTTTGGAAATGAAGCTTACCATATTATCGACCGGCTATCTATTAAAACCGGAGTGGAAACTCCTTTTTTTAATACTTTACAGCCCTTTAGAAGAGGAGACTTGACTGCATTTGCTATCCACGTAGATACATTAGCGGAAAACCTTACTTCCAAAGATAAATTTGACTTAAACTACCTTTTCCTCGATAATAATGAGTGGCTTAGCCAAACGGAATTACCAACTACTATAGCAGGTAAAAGAGAATCTTTGTATCGCAAAGTTTATGTAGATAGCACCAATACTTTTTATACCATTGAGGAGACTCCGCAAGAAGCTACCGTACAAAGTAACCGCTACGTTAAAAGAGAAAAACCCATTCTAAAGTATTTCTATAAAACACCTGCAAATTTATTTCAGGTCGACAATAAGTATTTTCATTTGCGACTAAATCCAATTTTAGATATTCGCTACGGAAAAGATAGTAATGTAGAGGATCCAATCTTCTTCAATAGGAGAGGAGTAGAATTGCGAGCTGGGATTGATGATCGAATTTATTTTTATTCTAGCATATTAGAAACTCAAGCGAGATTTCCGGAGTATGTACGAAAAAAAATTGGGAGGGATAAAGCAGTACCTGGAGCAGGTTTTTACAAAAATTATAGAAGTGACGTCTTTAATGTCAATCTAGGACAAGACTATTTATTATCTCAAGGCTATCTAGCTTTTAATGTTAGCCCTCACATTGGTGTTCAGTTTGGGCATGGTCGAAATTTCATTGGGAATGGTTACCGATCATTATTCCTTTCGGATTTCTCGAATAATTATTTTTACTTAAAACTAAATACCAGAGTTTGGAAATTTCATTATCAAAATATCTTCGCAGAACTCAATGCAGAAAGCATTAGAGATAATCCAGGGACGACCCTTTTGGATAAAAAATACCTCGCCGCCCATTATCTGACTTATCGTCCCATTCCTACACTGAGGTTTGGAATATATGAGGCGGTTGTTTACCATAGAAGCAATCAATTTGAACTTCAATACCTAAATCCTATCATTCTCTATCGGACCGTTGAACAAGGTTTGGATAGCCCTGATAATGCCTTTATTGGTTTAGATTTTTCTTGGGATATTCTCAAACGATTCCAAATTTATAGCCAACTGATGTTAGATGAATTTCTGTTTAGTGAGCTTTTGGTGGAACGCCGTGGCTGGTGGGCCAATAAATATGGGGTTCAGTTGGGCATCAAATATATTGATGCCTTGGGGATAGACCATTTGGATATTCAGGCAGAAATTAATGTGGTTCGTCCTTATACCTATCAGCATAGAGATAGCTCTTCTAATTATTCTCATACTGCTCAAGCTTTAGCCCATCCACTAGGAGCCAATTTTAAAGAATTTTTGATCAAAGTTAGGTATCCCATTCTTGATCGCTTAGTACTCAAAGGAAGAGTTGTACTTGCAGAGTTTGGAGAAGATGAAGGAGGTATTAATTATGGAGGAGATTTACGCTATAGTTATAAAAATAGATTTTCTACCTATGAAAATAAGATTGGCCAAGGGATTACTGCACAAACGCTATTGGTAGGATTGGATTTAACATACCAGCTCCACCATAATCTCTTTGTAGACCTTTCTTATTTTTATCGAAATAAAGACAGTGCGGATGATCTATTGGATCAGGTAGACCAATACTTTCAAGGGGGGATCAGGATGAATATTGCCAGAAGGAATCTGGATTTCTAGCCAAAAAAGCGAAAAAGCGAAAAAGCCTGCTTGCATTAATAAAAGAAGCAAGCAGGCTTTTTACTGCATTTTCAAGTGGGCACCAAAGTAATTTAATCTTCCAAAGCCAATAAGGGTAAAACAAAATCACAAATACGACTCACCGAGTCTTCCAATGACAACTCATCTGTACGGATTTCCAAAGCTGGATTCTCCGGAGCTTCATAAGGCGAATCAATGCCTGTAAACCCCTTGATCTCTCCTTTGCGAGCCTTTTTATATAAACCCTTGACATCTCTTTGCTCACATACTTCAATTGGAGCATTGATGTAGATTTCGATAAAATCATCTGCACCGATAGTCTGGCGAGCATACTCGCGAATTTCTTTGGTAGGACTAATAAAAGAGTTTAAAGTGATCACACCGCTATGGAGGTATAATTTAGCGACCTCCGCAATCCGACGAATATTTTCTTGGCGATCCTCGATAGTGAATCCCAGATTATTATTAATCCCCGAACGAATATTATCGCCATCCAAGACCTGAGCGAAATAGCCTTTATTATAAAGTTCCCGCTCTACTCCTTGCGCAATGGTACTTTTACCAGATCCCGAAAGACCCGTCAACCAAAGAACTTTACTCTTCTGATTCAATCGCTTTTCTCGATCTTGCCGCTGCAAAAGTCGATCAAATATGGGATGTATGTTATTATCCAAAATAATGAGTTTTAGTGAATGTATTGCTTATCTCCTTTTGAGCAAAGAAAGATAAATCAATCAAAAATAGATTATTTTATTTGCTTCTTTTGGGGATAAAACGCTTAAGCAAACGGCGGATAGTACCCATTGGCGCTAATTGCCAAGCTCGCTCGTGTAAATAATAGAGTAAAAATTTGATAAAAAATTCAATAAACCCCATCTCCAGAGCTAAAGAAATATCTCCCGTGGTAAAATAAGCAATGGCAATAAGCGTAGATGTTGCCACAATCCTCCAGCTGAAAGCTTTAAGAACACTCCTAAGCCTTGATTCTTTCATATTTTTTTTCTAAAAGTTAAAAGTATATACTAACCCTGAGACTACATATTATCAATTTGGGTCACATTTACAAAGCGCACGCAAAAGTCTAAATTTAAACTCATTTATCAAAGAAGGAACAATCAAATCATTTAAACGTTTCAAAAAGGGTACTCAAGTAGTTCCCCTAGTTTGATAGGTGAATTACTTTTGTCCTTTGCAAGGAATGCGAGTATTTAAGGAGATTTTTGCTTTAAATTTTTGACTTTAAAGTAAATATCCAAGAGACAGACCTTTCCAGCTGAATGACAACTTAATATTACTTTTTGTCCTTTTGTAGTGGACTATTTCCTAATTTTGCACCTTCTTTGGATTAAATAATTGTTTATATGAAAGATATCAGGAATATATTAAAGGATCGGATTTTAGTATTAGATGGAGCTATGGGCACTATGATCCAACAATATAACCTTGGCGAAAAGGAATACCGAGGAGATCGCTTTGCCGATTATGATAGAGATGTCAAAGGCAATAATGATTTATTGTCGCTCACTCAACCAGACATCATTGGAGCTATTCATAAAGCTTACATGGAGGCAGGAGCCGATATCATAGAAACCAATACTTTCAGTGCCACGACTATCGCAATGGCAGATTATGGGATGGAAAATTTGGCTTACGAACTCAATGTGGAGTCTGCCAAGATTGCTCGTAAGGCAGCGGAAGATTTTATGAAAACGAATCCAGGAAAACCACGATTTGTGGCTGGAGCTATGGGACCAACCAACCGAACAGCTTCTTTATCTCCTGATGTAAATAATCCGGGTTACCGAGCTGTTACCTTCGATGAATTAGCAGAAGCCTATTACGAACAAGCCTGCGGGTTGATCGATGGCGGATCAGATATACTTTTGGTAGAAACGATTTTTGATACCCTAAACTGTAAAGCTGCATTATTCGCTATCGACCGAGCTTATGAGGAAAAAGAAGTCGAACTGCCAATAATGATCTCCGGAACCATTACCGATGCCAGTGGCCGAACACTCTCCGGACAAACGGTCGAAGCTTTCTGGATTTCTGTCAGCCATATGGATATACTCAGTGTCGGCCTCAATTGTGCGCTAGGTGCTCAAGAGATGAGACCACATGTCGAGACTCTTTCTAAAATAGCAAACTGCTTTGTAAGTGCTTACCCAAACGCCGGCTTACCTAATGAATTTGGAGAATATGATCAGGAAGCTCCAGAGATGAAAGAATACATTCAAGATTTTGCGGCAAGTGGATTTGTCAATATCATCGGGGGTTGTTGTGGAACTACTCCAGATCATATCAAGGCTATGGCCGAGGCCGTAAAGGATGTTCCACCCAGAAAAGTTGGAGAAGGAAGTCCTTATACTCAATTGAGTGGATTGGAACCATTGACCATACGACCAGAGACTAATTTTGTAAATATCGGAGAGCGTACCAACGTCACAGGATCCAGAAAATTTGCTCGACTCATTAAGGCGGGAGAGCTAGATGAAGCACTTTCGGTTGCTTTACATCAAGTAGAAGGGGGCGCCCAAATCATCGATGTCAATATGGATGAAGGTTTGCTCGATTCGAAAAAGGCAATGGTAGAATTTTTAAACCTCGTGATGGCAGAGCCGGATATTGCCAAGCTTCCGATTATGATTGATTCCTCAAAATTTGATGTCATTGAGGCAGGATTGAAATGTGTGCAGGGAAAATGTGTGGTCAATTCCATTTCTATGAAAGAGGGAGAAGAAGAATTTATCCGACAAGCAAAAATAGTACGCCGCTATGGCGCTGCGGCAGTGGTAATGGCCTTTGATGAAAAAGGACAAGCGGATACGATTGATCGAAAAGTAGAAATCTGCGCAAGGGCTTATGATATACTTACTCAGCAAGTAAAATTCAAAGCTCAAGACATCATATTTGATCCCAATATCTTTGCAGTAGCTACTGGTATTGAGGAGCATAATGAATATGCGATCAACTTCATTGAGGCAACTCGCCAAATTAAAGAACGGTGCCCTGGAGCAAAGGTAAGCGGAGGAGTGAGTAATATTTCTTTCTCTTTCCGAGGAAATAATATGGTGAGAGAAGCGATGCACTCTGCTTTTCTCTACCATGCCATTGATGCAGGAATGGATATGGGAATTGTTAATGCTGGCTTGATAGAAGTTTATGAAGAGGTTCCGAAGGAATTATTGACTTTAGTAGAGGATGTTTTATTTAATAGAAATCCTGAGGCGACGGAAGCTTTGACCAATTATGCAGAACGAGTCAAGGGAGGCGGGCGCGTTGTCCAAAAAGATTTGTCTTGGCGAGAAGCCACTGTTGAAGAAAGACTATCGCATTCTTTGGTACGAGGAATTACCGAATTTATTGAAGAAGATACAGAAGAAGCTAGGGCAAAATACCCTGCTCCTTTGCGAGTGATTGAAGGTCCTTTGATGGATGGAATGAATGTAGTTGGAGATTTGTTTGGTGCAGGAAAAATGTTTTTGCCGCAAGTAG
>CAYQRA010000034.1:0-3584 GCA_964419315.1 uncultured Saprospiraceae bacterium
TCTGAAATTAGAAGATATAGACAAACTCACCCTGACTCTAGATCCTATGTCTCGGGATCTGGAAATTGGGAGTTACTAGGACCGACTCCCGTACCCGATAATGGTACCGGACAAATGAATGGCAATGGTAGATTAACTTGTATTGCTTTTCATCCTACCGATGCCAACACCATTTATGTAGGAGCTCCAGCTGGAGGAGTATGGAAAACGACGGATAATGGAGCTACTTGGACCCAATACATTTCAGGATTAACAAGGCTCGGGGTTTCTAGTATTGTGATTCATCCAACGAATCCTGATATTATATATATCGCTACGGGAGATAGAGATGGGGGAGATGCCCCCGGTTATGGCGTTTGGATCAGTACCAATGGGGGAGCTTCTTGGGCGCCTCACAACAACGGAATGGGCAATAGAACCATTAATGAAATATTGATGGATCCTACTGATCCTGACATCATGATTGCTGCCAGTTCGAATCAACGAGTTTATAGAACCGTAGATGGTGGAGCTAATTGGGTGTCCTCTTCCTCTCTAGGAACCAACCCTAAAGATATCGCCTATCATCCTACGAATTCCAATATTGTTTATGCTTCCGGTACAAGGTTTCTTAAATCTACAGATGGTGGAGCTACTTGGACACAAATTACCAATGGCGTTCCTTCTAGTACGCAACGAATTGGTATAGCCGTTTCTCCTGATGAACCTGACTGGGTTTACCTTCTAGCTGGAGGAGGCAATGGTTTAATTGGAATTTATCGGTCAACCAATAGTGGGACCTCCTTTTCCACAAGAGCAACGAGTCCTAATGTTTTTGATTATGACATTGATGGTTCAGGAACAGATAGCCAAGCTTGGTATGACTTGGTTATTGTTGCCGACCCTACCGATGCTTCTACCATTTATACGGGAGGAATTAATATCTGGAAATCGACAGATGGTGGAAGTACGATGAGCTGTGTTTCTTATTGGGTAGGTCCTTCTGGAGGAACTGCTGGTGTCCATGCAGATCAACATGCTTTGGAGTTTTCTCCCTATACCAATCACCTTTATAATGGTAATGATGGTGGTCTTTATGTTTCTTCCAATGCAGGGGTAAATTGGATTGATCTTAGTGATGGTTTGGCCATTGCTCAGATTTATAAAATTGGTGTTTCCCAACAAACCCTTGATCGGGTAATCAATGGTTATCAAGATAATGGAACGGCGATTAGTAATGGAACTTTCTTTAAAACTGAAATTGGTGGCGATGGCATGGAATGTATCATAGATCCAACGGATGACACCTACATGTATGGTGCCTTATACTACGGAGATATTCGTAGGTCTACCAATGGAGGAACTTCGTTTAGCTCTATTTCAGACGCTACTGGTGAAGGAGGTGGATGGGTGACTCCCTACAAGCTAGACCCTAATAATCCCAATCGAATGTTTGCGGGCTATAATGATATTTGGAAAAATGATGCAGTTCGCAGCGGAAATGCTTGGACAAAAATTTCTTCGTTTAGCAATACTTCAAACATGGTAGACCTCGCTATTGCTCCTTCCAATAGCAATGTAATGTATGTTTCAAAAGGAGGCAGCAGCAACTTCTACCGTACCACCAATGCACTTGCGGGAACCCCTACTTGGACGAATCTAGAAAGCAATTTGCCAAGTTCTGGAACTCCTAAGGATATAGAAATTGATCCTACTGATCCAACACACTTATTTATTTCGATTGGTAATAATATTTATGAGTCTGCCAATAGCGGTGATAGTTGGACGGAGATTTCTGGAACCTTGCCTAACATCTCTTTAAATACCATTCTGATAGATAAAGATAGTCCGGTTGAAGCCATGTATGTGGGAATGGATGTTGGGATTTACTATAAAGATAATACCCTAGCCGATTGGGTGGAGTATGCCAGTGGCATTCCAAATATTGAAATAACAGAATTGGAGATTTACTATAATGAGAGCGAATGTAAAAGTATGCTCTATGCGGCTACTTATGGACAGGGTTTATGGAAAAGTGATTTAAAAGATCCTGGAGGTATTGCAGCTATCGCTTGCTTTAATGCATCTACTACAAATGTTTGTACGGGAGCAGTCGTTACCTTAACAGACAATTCTTCCTATACGCCTACTTCTTGGACTTGGACGATTACTCCTACTACCTTTACTTTTACAGGTGGAACCAATCTTAATTCACAAAATCCTCAGATAATTTTTACTGCTGCGGGAAACTATACCGTTCAGCTCAATGCAGTCAATGCAACGGGAAGTGATTTAGAAGTTAAAACGGACTATATCGTAGCTTCTTCTGCTAGTATTGCTTCTTCTTTTAGTACCGATTTTGAATCTGAAGGGCTTTGTGGAACATCTAGTAATTGTACTTCTACACTTTGTCCCTTAGCCAATCCTTTATGGGTAAATCTTACCAATGGAACAGAAGATGACATTGATTGGCGTATAGATGAAGGCGGAACTCCTTCAACGGGTACTGGCCCAGCCAGCGATCTTAATCCTGGTACCACTGCTGGTAATTATGCCTACATAGAAGCATCTTCTTGTAGTGGAAGAACAGCGATATTAGAATCTGCTTGTATGACGCTAGATCAAGATTATAGTTTTACGTTTGGATATTATATGTTGGGCGATGATGTAGCAGACTTGCACTTAGATATAAATACCGGAGGAGCTTGGGTTTTGGATTTGGCACCTGTAATTAGTGGTGATCAAGGATCTGCTTGGCTAGTAAGCACTACCGACCTATCAGCTTATACTGGACAAATTATAAAGCTGCGTATCAGAGGAACTACGGGGTCTAGCTATGAATCTGATATTGCGATTGATGATCTTGTATTAGCACCCTCGATTTCGGTACCTATTACCTTGTCCTCTTTTGATGCGGAAGTTTCTGATAATGATAAAGTGAAATTGCAGTGGGCAACAGCAACGGAACGGAATACTGATTTTTATGAAATCCACCGTTCTAGCGACGCTAGCAATTGGACCTCCATTCATAAAGAAAATGCAGCAGGAAATAGCAATTCATTATTGGATTATGAAGCATGGGATCAAAATCCACTGCGAGGAATTTCTTATTATAGATTGAAAAATGTAGATGTTGATGGGGCGTTTTCTTACTCACAAATTAGGAGTGTAAATATTGAACGCCTAGGAAATATGGAGATAAAAATATTTCCAAATCCTGCTGAAAATGACATTACCATCAAAGGAAATAATATAAGCTTAAATCAAGTTAGGTTTTATAATTTACTAGGACAGGATGTAACGAATTTTACGGTGCAAAAAAGTAGTAGTGAATCCCAATTGCTTATCGATTTATCCAATTTGGAGAATGGCGTTTATTATATCAAAACGAATAATACAGTGCACAAGATTTTCAAACAATTGCAATAGTGATTTTTAGAATTTCACTAGAAAGCTTGAGGTAGATAAAAAAATAGGACACAGAGTACTTTACAGCGGTTGAATCCCTTGATGTATTCAGTGTCCTATTTTTATGGGACAGCCTTTAGGAAGAGAGCAGGAGCGATAAAAAACACAAAGCTCATCGAATCCTCAGAATCCCCAGT
>CAYQRA010000034.1:3594-19658 GCA_964419315.1 uncultured Saprospiraceae bacterium
CTTTCTAATACCAAACGTCGAAAGAAAAGTGATTGGTCGTTTATTTTTTCTACTTTAGTAATGGCAAAAACTTGCAGAGAATTTTGTTTGGTCAGGGAACCTGTTTTGTTAAATTTTCTGAAAAGTCTTCATTCACCACAAAACCATTCACACCATGAAAATACTTATTTCAACGACAGATTTTATTTCGGGAAGAGAAATTGCAGAAGTGCTAGACATTGCAAGAGGGAGTACCGTAAGAGCGCGTAATGTAGGGAGAGATATTTTTGCAGGCTTGAAAAGTCTCGTTGGAGGAGAGATTTCAGAATATACCGAATTGATGGCTGCAGCTCGCGAACAAGCGATAGATCGAATGGTAGCGGATGCAGAGAGTATTGGAGCAGATGCGATTATCAATGTACGCTTTACGACCGCTCAGGTGATGCAGGGCGCCTCGGAGATATTGGCATATGGTACAGCCGTAAAGTTGAAGTAGGGAACTTTTTTGCCAGCAATAGGTTAAATGTATTAGATTTGTGCAGCAGAATGATCGGTGGAGGAGTGGGAAATCTAGCTTAATTCAAGCATTCATATTATTTCAAGGCAATAGCATGGCAAAGAAGAAGGATAATAAAAAGAGGAAATTTAAAGAGGTAAATATCAAAAATCGGAAAGCGGCTTTTGATTACCAATTATTGGATAAATTTGAAGCAGGAATCAAACTCTTTGGGACCGAAATCAAATCTATCCGCCTAGGCGAAGCCAATCTCAAAGATTCCTTTTGCGCATTTGAAGACGAGGAACTCTACATCCACAGCCTTTTTATCTCCGAATACAAATATGGCAACTACTTCAACCACGAAACCCGCAGAAAACGCAAACTCCTCATGCGTAAAAGGGAGTTGCAAAGACTAGAAAAGAAAGTCAAAGAAAAAGGACTTTCCATTATTCCTTACCGATTATACATCTCAGAAAGAGGTTTTGCCAAACTCGAAATTGCCCTTGCTCAGGGTAAAAAATCCTACGATAAGCGAGAAACGATCAAGTCCAGAGAAAGCAAACGCGAACTCGACCGAATTAAAAAGGCTTATAAGTAATTCACAATCCACCACAGCCCCTTTCTTCAAAGTGCAATAGTCCTCCGTTTGCTAAGAATTCCCATCTTACCAGACAAAAAATATAAAAACAAAATGTTTTTTAATTTAAAACAAAAAATTTTATATTCTCTTCCTAACTTTGTACCTTTGATGACAACTTCAACTTCTATACTTCACCTAATCCAGTATGAGTAAAAGGAAAAAGAAAACGACTAGAGTAGCTAAGACCGCTCCTCCAGTTCCAGGTAAAACAGGAAATGGCCAAACAGATGAAGCAGTGCTCTCCCTCTCCGGGATGTATCAGGATTACTTTCTCGATTATGCCTCTTATGTAATTTTAGAACGAGCGGTTCCAGGAATCGTCGATGGACTAAAACCGGTACAACGCCGGATCATGCATGCCATGAAAGAAATGGATGATGGGCGCTACCACAAAGTAGCCAATATCATCGGACAAACGATGCAATATCACCCACACGGAGATGCCGCAATCGGCGCAGCTTTGGTAAATATTGGGCAAAAGGATTTGATGGTCGATCCGCAAGGAAACTGGGGCGATCCTCGAACAGGCGATGGGGCAGCAGCTCCACGTTACATTGAGGCCCGATTGACCAAGTTTGCCCTTGAAGTAGCCTTCAATAGCCAAACGACAAACTGGGGAGTCTCTTATGATGGTCGGAAAAAGGAACCGATCAATCTACCCATGAAATTTCCATTGCTGCTCGCACAAGGAACGGATGGAATTGCAGTAGGGTTGTCTACCAAAATATTGCCTCATAATTTTATTGAGCTCATCAAAAACTCTATAAAAATTCTCCAAGGAAAGAAACCTAAAATCTTCCCTGATTTTCAGAATG
Source organism: uncultured Saprospiraceae bacterium (assembly GCA_964419315.1). Lineage (GTDB taxonomy): Bacteria > Bacteroidota > Bacteroidia > Chitinophagales > Saprospiraceae > CALLVY01. Next base: position 5,528 of record CAYQRA010000034.1, read on the forward strand.
GTGGACTCATTGATGTAACCGATTACAACGATGGAAAGAGAGGAGGAAAGGTAAAGGTTCGGGCAAAATTGGAACAAGTAGATAAGACCACTTTGGCGATTCGGAATTTGCCTTATGGCGTTACGACGGCCAATATGATCGATAGCATCGTAAAAGCCAATGACAAAGGTTCTATCAAGATCAAAAAAGTAACCGATAACACGGCAGCAGATGTCGAGATATTAATCGACTTAGCCTCCGGCGTTTCTCCTGATGTGACGATGGATGCTTTGTACGCCTTTACCAATTGTGAAATTTCTATTTCTCCGAATGCTTGTGTTATTGTAGACGAGAAGCCTCACTTTTTGACCGTCTCAGAGATATTAATTGCTTGCACTGAAAATACAAAAGACCTGCTTCGACAGGAGTTGGAAATTCGGAAAGGAGAACTGGAAGAGCGTTGGCATTTTATTAGTTTGGAAAAAGTATTTATCGAAAATCGGATTTATCACCACATTGAAGAAGCAGAGAATTGGGAGGAGGTCTTAGAGACGATTGATCGAGAATTAAAAAAATATGTAGTCACGCCATCGACTAAAGGCAAGAAAAGTGATAAGCGATTAAAGTTGAATCGAGATATTACGGAAGAGGATATCGTTCGACTAACCGAGATTAAAATCAAACGGATTTCTAAATACAATTCCTTTAAGGCGGATGAGCAGGTGAAGAAATTGGAAGGAGAACTAAAAGAAGTCAAATACAACTTGAAGCACTTGACCGAATTTGCCATTGCTTATTATGAAGAGCTATTGCGCAAATATGGAAAAGGAAGAGAACGCCGAACGGTCATTTCTACTTTTGATACCATCAAGGTGCGTCGAGTGGTGCAAAATAATACCAAGCTATACGCCGATCTGAAAAATGGATTTATTGGTTCTAGTTTGAAGAAGGATGAATTTATTTCAGAATGTTCTGACATAGATGATATCATTGTTTTCCGGAAGGATGGGATCTTTCAGGTTGTACGGATGGCGGATAAAGTATTTGTAGGGAAAAATATCATCCACGTTGCTGTTTGGAAAAAAGGCGATGAGCGAATGACTTATAACATGATTTACGTTGATGCCAAAACAGGCCGGTCCATGGCGAAGCGTTTCAATGTAAAAGCGATTACTCGGGAGCGAGAATATAATTTGACCAAAGGACACAAAGGCTCTAAAGTGCATTACTTTACAGCTCAAGCCAATGGCGAAGCGGAAGTTGTTTCTATTCAATTGAGTCAGGGCTGTAAAGCCAAGAAGAAATTATTTGATTTTGATTTTAGTGAATTGGAAATCAAAGGAAGAGCTTCGGGAGGAAACATTGTTACGAAATATCCTATCCGCAAAGTCAGTTTGCTCGAAGTCGGAAAGTCGACTTTAGGCGCCCGAAAGGTTTGGATTGATGAAGTAAGTGGTCGCTTGAATACTGAAGACCGCGGGCGTTTGCTCGGAGAGTTTGATACCGGAGATGATGAATTAATCGCGATCTATACGGATGGAACTTATGAAAGTGTAGACTTAGAATTGTCTAAACGCTTTGATCCGAAAGAAGTTATTTATGTCGGAAAGTACGATGCGGATTTAGTGATTAGCGCGGTGTATTATGATGGTGGAAAGGGAGCGACGATGATTAAGCGTTTCTGTATTGAGACCAATAAAAGAAATACCCGCTTTAACTTTATTACAGAACACAGTAGATCCAAATTGCTCTACGCTTCTATTAAAGCACATCCAAGAATTTCCTATAAGGTACGGATCAAATCTCAGACGATAGAGGGAGAAGTTAGCCTATCGGATTTTATCGACATCAAAGGCTGGAAAGCACTTGGTAATAAACTAAGTGACAAGAAACTTACATCGATCAAAGAGGTGGAAGATAAAGATGTAAAAAAATTAAAAGCAGGTGATTCTATAGAATTAGATCTTTGATAAGGCTGCGGGCAAATCACTACCTATTCAAAACAATTGCCAAAAAGAGAAAGCCTCCCTCTAAAATTAGAAGGAGGCTTTCTTTTTTGGCAATTAAAGGGAAAGACGGAATGGGGTTTTGTTCCGCCTAACACTTTAATTAATTCTTGGAAAAGAGTAACACTTTATTTTGTGTAGCGGAGGAGATATGAAAGGAATACACCCCTTTGGGCCAAGACTGTACATCAACGTTTAACTGAATTTGTCCAGCGGCGAATTGGTTTTTTCGGGTAAGTGTTTCAATTCTTTTTCCAAGTAAATCGTAAACTTCAATTTTTACATCTGTAGAATGCTCCAATCCAACGGAAACCTGTACTTGATCAGAACTAGGATTGGGGGCTAAAGAAATATATTTGAATGGATTGTCGTCGATTGCAGCATTTCTATTATCACCATTTTTCCCTTTTCCTTTGCCTTTGCCCCGACAAGAACAAACATCCACAAACATATCTTTGATTCCTAAGTCGCTTGGAGGAACGGTGAGCGTAAGATAATTGGAGGTAAAAGAGGTGTTGTAATAAGGGAGACTAGTACCTGAATAATCCAAGCCACCCGCCCGCAAAGGCGCGGCACTACTCAAAGCATTTTGGTCGCATTGCGGAAGTAAGTAGATGACATTCGGAGAAGATGCCTTACCGTGAATAAAAGTGATTTCTGAATAATAAGGACTAACAGAAGTAGAACCTGGATTTAAATCACCGTCTACACGCACGCGGTACTTGCTGTTGTTGCAAGAGGGGTCGCTAGGCCAGAAAAGGGAAAAGGCCTGCTGTGTATTAGCGTTTGCCGGATTAAATGGAATAGAAGCCATTAATTCACACTCGCAATTATTTTCTCCAGGAGGCACCGGAAATAGAATGTCTAAATCTACAATTACAATTCCAGAAGCACTTTTCAAGTTTTCTTTACAAATAGTATTAAACCCAAAAAGGACAAGTCCTTTTAATCCACTAAAATTGATATCTGATCCTGATGTTTCGGTAAAACCCTCTTCCCCAGTATATAAGCTGAGGAAAGCGGCATCATAATACTCCGCATTGCCTATGGGGTCCCAGAAAAAGTCAATGGACCCTTGATTGATGTCCTTGATCTTTGGATAAGGGTTTTCACAAGCATCTGGATTAGACCCTTCAACGATCTTGGTGACAAAATTATGAACAGCATCATAATTCAGGCTTATCTGAGATTCATAAAGCTCAAAAATTTGGTTTACGGTCTCCTCGACGTTGTCTTCTGAAGCAATGAATATGGGCTGAGTAGAGCCAATACTTGAAAATGCGATCAATAGAAATAGAGAATAAAAGGTTCTTATTTTGGTCATAGCGATTAATTTTCTTTAGAAAATCATAAATCTACTACCATAATAATTCAAAATCCATTACAAAAAGTTACGATTTTTCCTTTTTTTTGTCTCAGTTTGTATCAAAAAAGGGTATTTCTGTTCCTAATCTAAGCCCAAACCAGTCTCAACAGAACTATGCAAGGAAGTAAAATGCTAGAAGTATTGCGCGTTTTTAGCCACAAAGAATTGCTTCAATTCCAAGATTTCTTGCAATCTCCCTTTTTTCTCCAGTCTCGGAGCAATGATCATTTATTAAATTTATTGGAGCAAATTATAGAGTGTTTTTCTGATTTTTCTGACCAAAAATTGCGGAAAGAAAACGTTTATCTCGCTGTTTTCCCCGGTAAACCTTTTCAAAAAGGAAAACTCGAAAAGGTGATGAGCGCTTTATTGAAAGAGGTGTTTCGATTCATATCGTATAAAAAAATGCTCGAAGATGAAAACAATGTTACCTTTCAATTGAAGCAAGCTTCTTTTCTTCGAGAGCGACAATTAGACAAATATTATAAGAGGGCGATTGATCAGTTGGGAAAGCAACAAAATAAGGTTGTTGACCAAGGGGAGGAATATTATTTCAATCAATATTTAATTGAAAGAGAACGCTCTGATTTTGCTAGTTCCTATAATCAGCGGAAAGAAGAACTCAATATTCCCAATACGATTCAAAGTTTAGATGTCTTTTATTTTGCGTCCAAGTTGGAGTATTCCTGCTGGTTGTTAGCACAAAACCAACACCTAACGGATCAGAATCAACAGAATAGTTTGTCGCTTTTGGAAGAGATGCTACCTAAACTCGAAGAAGGGACTGTTTTCCAAATTCCACTGATTAAGGCCTATGCTTATGCTTTTAGAATGTTGCTGGGTAAAGAAAAGGGGATGTTTGAAAAACTAAAAGAAACCTTGGAGGAAAAAGAAAAAGAAATTCCGCTACAATCACTAAAAGCCTTACAAGCTTTATGTCGAAATTATTGCATCTTTAAATATAATACAGGAGAAGGAGTTACTTATTTGGAAGAGGCTTTTAAACTTTACCAACTTCACTTGGAAAAAGGTTATCTGTATTATCAAGGGGGATTGATTCCAGCAACTATTAGAAATTTGGTGATCAGGGGTTTAAAACTCAAAGAATATACTTGGGTCTACGATTTTTTACAAAATGCAAAGGATAAAATTGCGAGAACCAAACACCCCAATGATGTTTATTCCTTCAACATGGCTTGGTATTATTTTGCCCTAGGGGATTATGATAAATCTTTGGTTCTGTTGACGGATACCTATGAAGATGTATACTACAAAGTAGCGGCCAAACGACTCGAAATAATGATTCGCTATGAACAGGATTCTACGCTTACCGATTCTCGCTTAGATGCTTTTAAGATTTATATTTTTAGAAGTGCCAAAAAATCTATTTCTACCATACAAAAGGAAGGCAATAATAATTTTGTCGATTTGCTCAAACAAGTGCTCAATCCCAAAACGAGGGTTAGCCCAGCCAGAATTTCTAAGCTCTTGCAAAAAACAAAAGAAAAGAAAATCGTCGCAGAAAAAGATTGGCTGCTGGAAAAATTAGAAGACTTGGCTGGTAAGTAAATTTCAATAATAAAACGATTAAACTTTCCTCATTACTTGCTTGTTTCAAAAGGATATGACCAACGAAGATTATAAAAAACTCTTGCCAACGCTTCCCAAGGTTCCCGGTGTCTATCGTTTCATTGGTGAAGACGAGGCGATCTTATACGTCGGTAAAGCCAAGAACCTCAAAAATAGGATTGCCTCTTATTTTGGAGAAAGAAAAGATCGGGCACGTAAAACCAGAGCCTTAGTCAAGAATGCCCATCATCTGGAATTTACGATGGTGGAAACAGAAACGGATGCCCTTTTATTAGAAGCTACCCTCATCAAAAAATACCAACCTCGGTATAATGTGATGCTCAAGGATGGAAAGTCTTATAGCTATATCTGTATCAAAAAAGAGCGATTTCCACGAGTCTTTATTACGCGACGAGTCATCAAAGATGGCTCTGTTTATTTTGGTCCTTACACCTCGAAGTATAATGTAAAAATACTGCTGGATTTGATTAAAAATCTCTTCCAACTCCGAACGTGTAATTTAAACCTTTCCGAAAATAATATCAATGCCGGAAAATTTAAAGTCTGCTTAGAATACCACATTAAAAATTGTGCAGGTCCGTGTACGGATTTGGAAACAGAAGAAAACTATAATAAGAAAATAGATCAGATCAAAAACATCTTAAGAGGTAATTTCTCTGCAGTAAAAAAACATTTTAAAGACGAAATGCAAGTCCATGCGGAGAATCTGGATTTTGAAAAAGCCCAAAATATCAAAGAGAATTTATTAGTCTTTGAAGATTATCAAGGAAAATCTACGGTGGTGAGTGTCACCATCAAGGATGTAGATGTTTTCTCCATTGCGACCGATGAAAAACAAGCTTATGTCAATTATTTGAAAATCATCAATGGAGCGATCATCCACACCTACACCTTGGAGATGACCAAAAATTTGGACGAAGAAAAAGAAGATTTATTAGCTTTTGCCATCCTTGAATTGCGCGAGCGCTTCAATAGCATTAGTCAAGAAATACTTTTGCCCTTTAAAATTTCTTTGCCTGATCCTGAGGTAAAAATCATTATTCCACAAATTGGAGATAAGAAAAAATTAGTAGAACTATCAGAAAAAAATGTCAAATACTTTTTGATGCAAAGGCAGAAAGAAGCCATTTCTAGACTCAATAAGCAAACACCCGCAGAGCGCATCCTCCGTACTTTACAAAAGGATCTCAATATGTCCGATCTACCCTTGCATATCGAATGCTTTGACAACTCTAATATCGGTGGAGCTTATCCAGTTGCCTCTTGTGTCGTTTTTAAAAATGCCAAACCTGCTAAACGAGATTATCGCCACTTTCATATAAAAACAGTGATCGGTCCTGATGATTTTGCGTCGATGGAAGAAATTGTCACGCGGCGATACAGTCGCTTGCTTCGCGAAAATCAAGATTTGCCACAGCTTATTATTATTGATGGAGGAAAAGGCCAATTGAGTGCCGCTGTGAAAAGTCTCGAAGCACTAAACCTACTTGATCGAGTCACCGTGATTGGCATTGCCAAAAAACTGGAAGAAATATATTTCGCCAAAGACCCTGTTCCATTGCACCTCAATAAGAAATCCGAGTCACTCAAATTGATCCAGCAAGCGCGAAACGAAGCGCACCGGTTTGCCATCACCTTTCACCGCAACCAACGCTCTAAAGATTTTACCAAAACAGAACTAACGGATATTCCCGGAATCGGAGACAAAACCGCCCAGAAATTATTGCAGCACTTTAAATCTGTCAAAAAAATGAAATTGGCGAAAGCAGAAGACCTAGAAGCATTGGTGGGTAAAGGATCGACCCAAAAGATTTTGACTTATTTTGCGGCACAAGAAGAAGAGAAAAAGAAACCTGAATAAAAAAACAGAGCCGATTAAAAGACACTGCTTTTAATCGGCTCTATCCTAGACTGCGGGAGTCTATTGAGAATAAACGCTATTAATTAGCGACATTTAGACTAAGCGCCTCATTCCCTAGGTTCATCAATTCGGTATGTCCAACACCTCCTTCCTTTCTGACCAAGACCTTTCCTTTAGCATCTAAAAATAAAAGCGTAGGGTAGACCAAAACGCCATATAAGTCTCTAAGATTCGGGCCCGTTCCTTTTTCTGTGTCCACTTTATAATTGATGAAATTATCATTCATAAAAGTTCCAACTCCCTGATCTGAAAATACATTCTCATCCATAATCTTACAAGGAAGACACCAAGTGGTATACATATCTACAAAAACAACCTTGTTTTCTTTTGCCGCTTTGTCGAGTACCGCCGATAGGGTATTTGATTTTTGAAAATGGACACCCGGTGTGTTTTTGACCGGATCTTTACTAGAAACAGTTCCTCTTTTGCTACCATTACAACTCGCTAAGAGCAATCCAAAAGCTAGAAGAGCGAAGCAGTATTTTTTTAATGAAATTGTATTTTGCATAACTATAAAATTTGGGGTTTCGTAAGTTTTAGTTTTAAAGATAACGTATAAAGAGGAGAATAAATTTCACACAGTGTACGAAGTAAGAAAACCTCTTGATTCACCTATTCCATACGTTTAGAGAAAAGGTTTTGTTTAGCTTTTAGCTAAGGTTTTTTGGTAAATGTCTAGTGTTTGACTCGCCATCGCGGCACAAGAGTAGTTTTGGACACTAGCAAATGCATTACTGGAAAGCTTTTCGGCAAGTCCGTTCTCCTGTAGCAGACGCAATACTTGCTCTGCAAGTTGCGTGGCTTGCTGGATAGGAACCAAAAGCCCATTTTTTTCATGAATTAAGATCTCCGGGATACCACCTGCTGCGGTAGCGACCACCGGAATTTGACAAGCAAAGGCATCTAAAATACTGGAACCAAGTCCTTCGGTTTTACTCGTAAATAGAAAAACAGACAACTCCGGTAATAAGACTGGAACATCTGGCCGAAATCCAAGGAGGGAAATCTCGGCAGTCAAATGCTTCTCTTTAATGTATTTTTCAATAGCTTCTTGCTCGCCCCCATCTGCGCCAATAATCAAAAAATGTAATGGCAAATCGGTTTCTTTAAGTACCGCTACGGTATCTACAAAAGTGAAATAATCTTTGTGCGGAGCGATGGCCGCTACATTACCAATCAAAAGCGTTTCCTTGGCTAAGCCAAGTTCTTTGTGTAATCGTCCGGTTCTGACAAAGCCGAATCGCTGGAGGTCTATTCCATCGTGGACGACTACTAATTTTTGAGGATCTTTAATATCTGGCGCCAGTATTTCCCGAATAAATTTAGAGACACAAAGGATAGATCGAATCCTCGGATGATTGTATTTCCAATGCGAGAAGAAATTATTTTGTATAGGAAAATCCACCCGTCGACTCAAAACCATTGGCGTTTTATTGCCCCAAAGGCTGGCAGCAAAAATCGCATAAGTATGCGCATGAGAATCATGAATGTGAATCAGGTCAATGTTTTCTTTTTGACAAAAACGACGGATGAGTAAACCGGGGATTGGGTCGGCAGAAAATCTTTTGGTATAACTTAAGACTGGGAAGTCCTGACGAAGGCACCATTCTTCCAAGACAGAGTCTTTGACGCAAGCAATCCATTGTTCGATGCCCTGCTTTTTCAATTCCTGAAAAAGCCAGGCAATCTGTTGTTCTCCTCCTCGCCAACTGAGCGCTGATGAAAGATGCAAGACCCTCATGGCGTGAATTTTTTTTGCTGATAGAGCTGCGCTAGTTTTTTGTATTTACGTTTCGTTAAATAAGCATCGTGCTTACTGATGAGGTAGCCATTGCGGCCATCTAAGAAACCACCCTTGAAAAGAAAGGTATTCCAAAAACGAAAATAAGGAGAAAGCAAAGCTTTGATTTGCGGAGGGCGTTTGTTTCTGGCAAATAAATCTTGGGCAGATAAATCACTGTATTTTTCTATCCGTTCCAAATGATCTTCAGGAGAAGTATAGGAATAGTGGTGGAGTTTTCCTGCGAGTTTGCGAACGCTAAAGGAAGAGGGAATGCGAAGCGTCTCATGTACAAAATCTCCTTCCCAATGCACTTCTTGGCGATTGAAAATTCGTTTTTTCCAATCGGGATACCAGCCACAATATTTGATCCATTGGCCACAAAAATAATTGCATCGATCCAATGCGTAAACCGTTCCCCGCTCTGGTTGTAGGTTTTTGATATTCTCAATGAGTTCGTCAGAAAGAATCTCGTCGGCATCAATGGATAAGATCCAGTCATTGGCGCAAACTTCTTGCCCATAATTTTTGGCTGCACTATAGCCTTGCCATTTTCTTTGCACTACTTTAGCTCCCATTTTTACGGCGATGTCTACCGTGTCGTCTTCACTCATGGCATCTACCAATACAATTTCATCGGCCACCTTTTGCAGCGCCAATAAGCAATTGCGAATATTTTCACTTTCGTTGAAAGTGATCACAATGGCAGATATTCTTGGGAAAGTTAGAGACATGATTTTAAGAGATCAAGGGTAAGCTCAAACTGTTGGCTATTGGTTTTTTTTGAGTGGTGTATCCGTTGAGATTGAAATCTGGACTTGTAATTTTGTAATCTAGCGTGCAGTTTGAAACTGCACGCTAGATGGACTATAAGAGTAGGGGCAGGAAAATATCCTACACCATATTTCCATAAGCCACAAAATAAGGATTGAGTAAATTCTCTTTATTGTATTTTAATGCTTCACTGGTTTCTTCATCAATTACTTTTCCTCCAGCCTCTTCTAGTACAATTTGAGCAGCTCCAGTATCCCATTCCATAGTAGGCGCAAGTCGAGGATAAACATGGGCATTGCCACTAGCAATGATTAAAAACTTGAGCGAACTTCCGGTAGCGACTAATTCAGGCTTCGTAAATCCATTGACAAAAGCCTCGGTGGCTTCATTGAGGTGGGAGCGGGAACAAACCAGTTTTAAACCCTCATCCGCTTTGCTGAAAGCATCTATCTGGAGTTGAGAAACTTGCCCGTCTTTTTCTACAAAAGCACCATTGCCCTTGGCGGCCCAATACATTTCTTTCATTACCGGAGCATAGACGATTCCCATCACGGGCATCTGTTGGTGAATCAAAGCAATGTTTACCGTAAACTCTCCATTGCGTTTGATAAATTCTTTGGTGCCATCGAGTGGATCTACCAACCAATAATAGTCATAATCTTTGCGTACCTCATAAGGGATGCTCTTATTCTCTTCGGAGATAATTGGGTATTGCAAAGCTAGTTTTTCTAGACCTGCACAAATAATGTCATTGGCTGTTTTATCTGCGATAGTCAAGGGGGAATTATCCGATTTTCGTTCAATTTCAACGCCTTCTGCTTGATGATAAATATCTAAGATAGCAGCTCCCGCATTTCTGGCGATTTCGACGACTTCTTTTAGTGTGTCCGTGTATTGCATGATTAATTTTCTATATTTTAAACAAAAGTTCTTTTGATCCGTAGAAATTATTGTAAAATGGAGCTTAAGGCTAAATGTAAAATTTTATACATTAATCTCCGTTTTAATATCAATTCATTAGTTAGTAGTTGGACGGAATTATTGATACTTTCCTTTGGGGTATTTTGAAAAACTTCCCCACTAATTCCTTACGAGTCAATCGTTTAGGGAGTTGTTTTAAAATCAGAAAAATAAAAATAATTTGGTTCCGTCACTTAAGATTTAAGTAATTAATGAAATAACAACATTTGAATTACCTTTGCAAAGGTATTAATATTGTTTTGATTTCTTTCACCATGTTCTTTGTACATTATGACTTTAAAAGTTTTTTGTCCTAGCACTTACCTAGTTAAATTTAAATTTTAGAAGACGTTTGTGATTAAATAGTATTAAATCTGCTATGCCATCACGCAGGTTCCATATGATCTTAACCTAAATTAAAAACATGAAAAAAGTACTCGTAACTGGAGGTTGTGGCTACATTGGAAGCCATACGATTGTTGATTTACTTGACAATGGTTTTGATGTAGTTTCTATTGATAGTTTTGTCAATTCCAGCGATGAAGCGATCAACGGAATTGATAAAATTACAGGAAAAAGAATAAAAAATTATGCTGTAGATCTTTGTGACTTAGAAGCCACCAGAAAGGTATTTGCAGAAAATAAAGACATCGTAGGAGTGATCCACTTTGCAGCCTTGAAATCTGTGGGAGAATCAGTAGAAAAGCCTTTGTGGTATTTTAAAAATAATATTGAAAGTCTACTCAATGTACTTTCTGTCTGTAAAGAATTTGGAGTTCAGAATTTAATATTCTCTTCTTCTTGTTCGGTCTACGGAAATGCTACGGAACTACCCGTAACCGAAACCACCTCTTTTCAAGCAGCAGAAAGCCCTTATGCGCGGACTAAGCAAATGGGGGAGCATATGATCCGAGATTATTGTCATACCTATACTGATTTTAACGCGATTTTGCTCCGCTATTTTAATCCAGCAGGGGCTCATAAAAGTGCCTTTCTAGGAGAAGCACCAATTAACCCCGCCTTGAGCCTTGTTCCCGTCATTACCGAAACAGCGATTGGGAAAAGAGAAAAGGTTACGGTATTTGGCAATGATTATGATACTAGAGATGGGAGTTGTATCCGGGATTATATCCATGTGATGGATTTGGCCAATGCGCATACCAAATCTATGCAATATGCCCTTGACAATAAAAATGAAGCCGCTTGTGAAGTATTTAACCTAGGAATAGGAGAGGGGGTTAGTGTTTTGGAGGCAATAGAGGCTTTTGAAAAAGTGACTCAACAAAAATTGAACTACGAAATTGGACCACGCCGTGCCGGAGACGTTGTTGCGATTTATTCCAATTATAAAAAAGCAGCAGAAAAACTATCTTGGGAACCTAGCCGAAACATCGAAGATATCATGAGTACGGCTTGGGAATGGGAGAAAAAACGAAGTGCTAAACCGAGTATTGCCTAGTCATTATCCAGTAAATCCTTTGGAATTTAGTGGAAACTATTTTTCTCTTTGGCTTGCGTGAAAAGCTTAAAAGAAATTAGCTTTTCGACTTGTTTGGGACTCAATTACCTTGTTTTTTATCCGTTTCCTGTATTGTTAAAGTCGATAAAAATGATGATATTTGTAGAGATAGCCAATAAACCAATTGGTGAAAACAATCTATGGGTTAGGTTCTAATCGAACAGTCATAGGGTGTCCATAGTCTTGTTGCCTTGCCGGGTTAAAACTCGGCAAGGTTATTTTTTTTGCACTTTTTCCCCGAGGGAAGGGAGAAATTTTCCTTTTCTAGGTAAGAAAATCACCTTCTCCGCATCAAACGAGCTCTTTGGAAAGCATTGACTGGATAAGTATCCACTTCGGGTATTTCTTCGTCTTCCACACTCGTGCCTCCCGTTGTACTCACCGGAATTTGCGAACCCGCAATCACCTCAAACTGCATTTCTTCTCCATTGACTTCATTGGTCACCAAAATCAAATTATCTTGGACGACATACCAGCTAAATAACTTGTTGTCGATCAGGTAGCACTCTAGTGCAATACTATTGAGCTCATCTACCACGTATTCTCCTTTTTCCCGATCTTTGACCACCAATTCATAATTTCTAGCCCCCGCGACCTTGTCTTCGCCATAAATGATCTTCCAAGTAAAACGGTCTACCGAGTCCGTTCGATGGATCTGTAGTTCCATTGGAATCTCTTGCGCCAAACCTTTGGCATTATAAATCGACAAAGCACCTATCCAATCTCCTACCCAAGTTTCCGGAAAACCTACGCTATCTGTTTGTTGGTCCAAAGTAGTAGGGAGTGCCTCCGTTAGTGCCGGACTTTGTTTTTGGGCGGTGCAGGAGTAGCAAAGTAGACAAAGTCCGAACATAAGTGTGGTTAAATTAGTCATAAGGCATTGGATTTGAAAATTATTGAATATTTTTGGCTGACGCTAATAGAGGACAAGCTTTACGGAAATCAAGTTTTATTTTTTGGTAGACTTAAGTCAAGGAATCAATTCGATTATATCTAGACACACAAACTTATGAAGTTCATTTATTCCCTTTTATTATTTTTTGGGGTTTTCCATTTTGGAAATGCCCAAACTCCTTATTTTCAACAGGAAGTCGATTATCGAATCAAAGTTGAATTGGATGATTCTTTGCATACCCTTACAGGGTCCATCGAAATGGATTATACCAATAATTCTCCGGATGAATTGACCTTTATTTACTTACACCTTTGGGCCAATGCATTTAAAGATCGCAACACTGCATTTGCTAGACAAAAGGTAAGACAAGGAAGTAGTAAATATTACTTTGCTAAAGATAAAGAATTGGGAAACTATTCCAAGCTCAATTTTACAGTAGATGGACAACCGGCTGAATTTAAATTGAAAAAAGACAATCCAGATATTGCCACCCTTACTCTTCCGCAAGGATTAAAACCAGGAGCAAAAATTACTATTCAAACGCCTTTTGTTTTAAAAATTCCTGCCTCTTTCTCTCGCCTCGGTCATGTCGGAGAATCTTATCAGATGACCCAATGGTTTCCCAAGCCGGCTGTTTATGATCGCGAAGGATGGCATCCCATGCCTTATTTGGACATGGGCGAATTCTACTCCGAGTTTGGCGCCTTTGATGTAGAGATCACTTTGCCTTCTAATTACATTATAGCCTCTACGGGAACTTTAGAAACCGCAGAAGAAAAGTTTTTTATCGAAAAACAAATCGCCGCCTCTAATCGAGCCATGCGGGATTCTTTGCCGCAAACAGATGATTTTCCACCTTCTTCAAATACTCAAAAAACAGTTCGCTTTACCGCAGAGAAAGTGCATGATTTTGCTTGGTTTGCCGATAAGCGATTTTATGTGCAAAAGAGTGAAGTGACTTTGGCTTCTGGGAAAACAGTAGATACTTGGGCCTATTTTACCAATACCGAAGGAGAGCTGTGGAAAAAAGGAACTTTTTATGTCGACCGAGCTACGAAGTTTTATTCGGAAATGGTTGGAGAATATCCTTATCCGCAAGCTACCGCAGTGCAAAGTGCTTTGAGTGCAGGAGGTGGCATGGAGTATCCGATGATTACCGTTATTGGTTTGGCAGGGTCGGCGCAGCCTTTGGATGAAGTGATTACGCATGAGGTGGGACACAATTGGTTTTATGGTATTTTGGGTTTTGATGAAAGAGCACATGGTTGGTTAGATGAAGGAATCAATTCTTACTACGATCATCGCTATACCGAAAAATATTATCAGCAAGCGGGTTTTGAT
>CAYQRA010000035.1:0-19502 GCA_964419315.1 uncultured Saprospiraceae bacterium
GGCTTCTACAGGAAATATCGGAAGTCAGATTGTCAAAAACCTTCAAGAATTGAATCTTCCTTTTCACGCAGGTGTGAACTCTAAAGCGGTTCATGCAAATCAAGTTTTAATGAACTTTGATGACCCACAAAGCTTAGAGCAAGCCTTTGCAGGAATGGAAACGATATTCTTACTTTTCCCCATGCATCCTAAAATGACGGATTGGGCTCAAAATGCAGTCAAGGCTGCAAAGACGGCTAAAGTAAAACACATTGTTCGTTCAAGTGGTGCAGGAGCAGATGCCAATTCAGATTTTTTCATGCCTCGTCTGCAAGGAACCATTGACGATATCATTCGAACAAGTGGCATTCCCTACACCCTTACTCAGCCTGCAAGCTTTATGCAAAACTTTGTCAACTTCTTTTCTCAGGATATTAAGAATGGAGTGGTTTACCAACCCGTTGGTCAAGGAAAAATGGGATGGGTAGATGTTCGGGACATTGCAGCTGTAAATACTCAAATTTTGATTCATCCCGAAAAATATACCAATCAGGAGTTGACAATTACAGGTTCAGAAAACCTTTCTTATGCGGAGGCATTAAAATGGATTTCGAAAACCATCGGTGAACCAATTGACTTTGTGGATATACCAGATGAAAAAGCAAATGCTGCCATGAAAAACTATGGAATGTCTCCATTTAGCATTGACATGTTGAGCAGCTTGAATCAAATCATCAGAGCTGGATATGCCGAAGGCCTTACCTCTACCGTTCAGGAAGTTACCGGTAAAACACCTATTTCTTTTGAACAATTCGCTTATGATTATCAATCAAACTGGAAATAAGTTCATGTTTAAATTTAGTTCGCCTATTCAGGCTCATGAACCTTCGGTTTCAATTGCCTGAAAATCAATTTTAAACAAGCTCTAATATTTTTTATATCAACCTAATTTTTAAATTAAAAAAAATGAAATTCTCCTATTTAATTCTCCTTCTTTTTGCCATCTCTGTTATGGCTTGTGAAAAAGAGGAAACCATAAGTCCAATAGATACTTTCAAACAAAGCATCATTGGCGATTGGCAAAGTCAAACATCAGAGTTTGATGAAGCAGCTCAAGTATATGGATTTAGAACCTTAGAAATCACATCTGCTAGCTGGCAGTTAAGCATTGAGCGATTTGCCGATGAGCAAAGAACAATACCCCTTTTCAAATTGGAGTTGGAAGGACCATATGAAATAACCGAAGAGTCCTCTGAACTAGCAGGTTCTTATAATGGAACATTTAGTTTTTCTAATAAATCAATCACCCCTTATGTTGATCCCGCCATGCTTGGATTAGGAGCCTGTGGGGCAAGCATTAATGAGTCATTTGATTTTGCAGACTTAGATTGTGTTTGGCTTGAATCGATTGAACATTGTCCTAGTGATTTTGATTTAATTAGCTATCAAAATGGGGTATTAACTCCGGGTAAGCGAACAGATAATATGTGTGAAGAAAGTGGAAGACCTATTGAAAAAGGATTTCCTATGAGTCGAATCTAATTTACTACGTACTAAGTCTATTCCATAGACTTAGTACTCTTTTTTTACTTTAATTTTTTGAAATGAAAAATGTACTGATTGTTTATGCTCATCCCGAGCAAAGTTCTATGAATGGACGATTAAAGAATAAAGCCGTGGAGACCTTAATCAAAATGGGGCATTCGGTCAAGGTAAGTGATTTGTATGCTTTAGATTTTCCTGTAGCTGTTTGGAAATCTGATTTCCCTTTTTATCAATCTGATTTTTTTGATTTACAAATGGCACAAGGAGAAGCCCAACAACTTAATCAACAACCCCAATTTATTCAAAGAGAACAAGAATTATTAGAGTGGGCAGATATTATTATTTTTCAATTTCCATTGTGGTGGTATTCTGTGCCCGCTATTCTAAAAAGTTATATGGATAATGTATTTTCCGTTGGATTTGCTTATGCGGGTAACTTCGCACTTCAAGGAAAAAAATACCTACTTTCGTTTACTACAGGTGCGCCAAAATTTGCTTGGACACCTGAAAAGAAAGGTACCATTGAGCAGCTATTATTTCACTTAGATATTGGGACTTTCCAAATGCTTAGAATGGAAAGACTGGAACCTTTTATAGCCTATGGAACAAAAAGACTTTCTAACCTGGAGCGGAAAAATTTAATAGCCTCTTATGAAGAATACTTGAGAGAAAACTTGGGTTAATTTTTTCTAAGCAATTTATTTTGTCCTAGCACTTAGAATTACCTAAAATACTATTTACAAATTCTTCCTTAATCCAACGCGACTACTTCCATCGGAATACCAATGTTCCATTTCTGCAAAGCTAGTATACTGATATCTTCGATAAAATCTTAAAGCTTCCGACCCTGAAGTCCAGAGCCAAATATGCTTTACCCCTACCGCTGCTACTTGTTCTTCGATTGCCCTCAACAACTTGGCTCCCAAGCCCTTAGAACGATATTCTTTCTCCACAAATAAATCAGTTAGAAAAAACCAACCCGAATAATGCTCCCCGTTTTTATAAGCTAAACCGGAGGAACACCCGATAAATTTATCTCCCTCTAAACCCACAAAACTAAATCTTTCTGAATCTTGTATCGCTACCTTATTTTCAAGGGAATGTTCATCAAAACCAGTATTCATCCTAGCCAATTCCTCCGCAGTCATTGCCCGATTTACAACACTAATTGTATTCATTTTTTTCTTTCTGGTTTTAAAAATGAGCTTGCATTTTTTATTCTTTATCAAGGTATTTTATGAAGTTGTTTAAAAAGTCGTGATGAAATTATTGATAAGTACCTGCCTTTGCCAGCAGCTCGATTATTTTCTTAAACCTATTTTTGTCCAAGCATGCAGCAATTATTATTTAAATTCCAATAATCCACCATTAACTATATCTTCATGTTTAATCTTAGTCTCAATTATTTTACGATTGAATCGTATCTCTACTTTTGTCAATGGGTTTGCGTGGTAATTATTGATTTCAAAGGTCTTATTATCTTCCAACTTAATAACCGCATGTTTCACTTGTGGCAATCCAAAAACATACCTTGCATTTGCTGAATTAACAGGATAAAAACCCAAAGTCGAAAAAATATACCAAGCACTCATCTGTCCACAATCATCATTTCCAGTAATACCTTCAGGAGTATCATTGTAAAACTTATTATATATCTTTTCAATTAATTCATTTCCTTTTTCTGGATCATCAGAGAAAGCATATAAATAAGCAATGTGATGACTCGGCTCATTTCCATGTGCATATTGACCTATTAATCCTTCTTGCCCAAGATGCTTATTATCTCCATCACTGGTAAGGGTAAAAAAGGTATCTAATAAATTTGTAAACTCCGTCTTCCCCCCGAGTAATTGTATATAATTTTCTACATCATACTGACTTGGTGTCCACACATATTGCCAAGCATTAGCCTCTGTATAGTCTCCCGGATTATTCATAGGCGAAGTTGCTTCGAGCGGTTTAAATGGAACTCTAAAATTCCCTTTAGAATCTTTACCGCGCATCAAACCGGTGCTTGGATCAAATAAATTTTCATAGTATTTACTTCTTTTTTCATAAACTGCTGCGATACTATCCAGTTTCATTTTTTTAGCCATTATTGAAATACAATAATCATCAAAGCTACTCTCTAAGGTTCTAGAGACCGCTTCGTTATCTAAATAGTCAATGGGGTAATAGCCATATTTTCTATAAACATCCCAATCAGAATTCAGATGATTCTGTGTGCTTGTTTGGATCATTGCATTCATAGACTCCAATTGATCAAAACCATCAAAGCCTTTATTATAGGCATCTACAATTACAGGAATAGAATGATTCCCTATCATACAATGATTTTCTTGCCCCCAAGCAGTCCAAATGGGTAAATATCCTTGCGCCTCATGATGAGCCAGAAAAGTATTAATAAATCCATTTACCCGTTCGGGCACCAAAATGGTGTACAAAGGATGAGCAGCTCTGTAGGTATCCCAAAGCGAAAGAGTTGAGTAATATTCGCCATTTTTTGCTACTGCAATTTTATCATCAGCACCTCTATATTTACCGTCTACATCGGCAATATTGGAGGGTTGCAAAAATAAATGATACAGAGCAGTGTAGAAGATTGTTTTTTGTTTAGCAGTTGCTTCAATCTCTATCTTACTTAAATAGGAGTTCCAAACTTTACGGCTTTCTTCTTTTACTTTTTCAAAATCCCAATGGTTCAATTCCGCTTCAAGGTTCTTTTTTGCGCCATCAACACTTACCGTTGATAATGCTACTTTACATTTTAATACTTTGTTTTTCAACTGGAACGACAATAAATACTTGGGGGCATTTTCTTTTGGTAAGCGTTCTAACTGCTCCATTAAATGGTACTCATGGTCGAAAGTAATGGTAAAAAAATATTTACGTTCTACCCAGTTTCTGGTATGACAGAAACCAGAAATACTTTTTTTATTTTCCTCCACTTTAATGTGGCTATCCAAAACCAAACTATCGGTAAGAAATCGCAATCCGTGTTGTAGGTTTACAAGTAATTTAGCCGCCTGTGAGGGAAATTGGTATTGGTGAAATGCGACACGCTCCGTTGAGCTTAGTTCCGCTTTTACTCCATTTGCCAGCGCTACTGAATAATAGCCAACCTTCGCCACTTCTTTTTTCTTTTTTGTAGAAAAAGCAGTAGCGTCTTTTCCCAAAGGAAAGAGTAATACATCTCCAAATTCACTAATCCCTGTGCCACTTGCTCTGGTGTTTGAAAAACCAATAATTGTGGAGTCTTTGAGCTGGTATCCACTGGTATAATCCCAACCATAGTCTGTATTATCAGGCCCAGGCTGCACCATTCCAAAGGGCCTACTCGGGCCAGGGAAGGTGTGTCCCGTACCATCAGTCCCAATGAACGGATTGACATATTTGGTATAATCTTTAGGAATAGCTTCGAGTCCCTTCTCTGGCAGATCAGAGCAAGCTAAAAAAGGGAGCACGATTGAAAAAATTAGAATAGCTAATTTGGGAAACATGTGTAAATTGCTTTTGGGTCAAGCAGATTTTTATTTTTTTACGTTCTTGGATAAATCTCGTAGTCCAACAAAAAAGCGACTAAAAGACTTTTGTCCTGTACTCAGCTTTGGATATTGAAGGTCAAGTTATTTAACGCTAAATTTAGATTCCTACAAAATACAAAATCTGTTATAGAATAGCCAATGGTACAACCAAACAACAATATATAAACAGATCACAACAGACACTTTCTCCTATTGAATTATAAAGCTCCACCGTCGGCTTAGGCATTAAATCATTCCCTTGATCTTAAAACAGCTTCCATATCAAAACCTACTAAAGCCTAATGCTCCGAAGCGGTCCCCGCTCCTCGCGGTACTCGAATATCCTCCACCAAAGCCTGAATATGCGCCGGCGGCTCCGGTGTAAATCGATTGACCACCAAGGCGACCACCAGATTCAATAACATCCCTAAAGTCCCAATTCCCTCCGGCGAAATCCCCAACCAATATTGATCGGGCGTTCCGCCCATAAATTTAAAATAGATGATGTAACTCGCGGTAAAAGTAATCCCCACAATCATCCCAGCAATCGCTCCTTCCATGTTCATTTTTTTATAAAAAATCCCCAAGACAATCGCAGGAAAAAAAGAAGAGGCTGCCAAACCAAAAGCAAAAGCAACAATCGCCGCGACATAATCCGGCGGATTCATTCCAGCATAACCAGCGATGATTACCGCTACCCCAATCGCAACTCGCGCAGCGCGCAATTCATTGACTTCCGAAATATCGGGCTTGAGCCATTTTTTTAAAACATCGTGGGAAATCGAAGTAGAAATTACGAGCAGCAAACCAGCCGCTGTAGAAAGGGCAGCAGCAAGACCTCCAGCCACCACCAAAGCAATTACCCAAGCGGGCAGTTTTGCAATCTCCGGGCTCGCCAAAACCATGATGTCTCGATCAATGATCAATTCATTCCCTTTCCATCCTGCAGGATTGGCGGTCGCTGCGACAAAAGCTTCGTTTTGATCATTATAATATTGTACCAAGCCATCTCCATTTTTATCTTCAAATTCCAAAAGCCCTGTTTTTTCCCAATTGCTAAACCAACTAGGGAGCGTGGCGTATTCGGTTTGGTTAACCGTGTTGATCAAATTGGTTCGGGCGAAGGCCGCTATCGCCGGAGCAGTGGTATAAAGGATCGCGATAAAAATCAAAGCCCATCCTGCAGACTTACGCGCATCCGCGACCTTGGGAACGGTAAAAAAACGAACGATTACATGTGGCAAACCCGCAGTCCCCAACATCAAAGCAGCCGTCACAAAAAAGAGATCAATCATGGGTTTATTGGCCGTCGTATATTCTTTAAAACCCAAATCTGTATGCAATAGATCGAGCTTGCTTAGCAAGGGAGTTCCATCTGCTAAAGTTCCCCCCATCCCCAACTGTGGTATCGGATTATTAACCATCGTAATGGAAATAAAAATTGCAGGAACCAAATAGGCAAAAATCAATACACAATATTGAGCAACTTGGGTATAGGTAATTCCTTTCATCCCCCCCAACACGGCATAGAAAAAAACAATCCCAACCCCAATCAAAACACCTGTTGAAAAATCCACTTCCAAAAAACGGGAAAAAGCAATTCCCACGCCTTTCATTTGTCCGACCACATAGGTAAAGGAAACAAAAATCGCACAGATCACTGCGACCACCCGCGCCGTCTGCGAATAATAGCGATCTCCGATAAAATCTGGAACTGTAAATTTTCCAAATTTCCTCAGGTAAGGTGCCAAGAGCAAAGCCAACAAAACATAACCTCCCGTCCAGCCCATCAAGTACTGTGCACCATCATAACCCATAAAGGAAATCAAGCCTGCCATAGAAATAAAAGAGGCCGCCGACATCCAATCTGCCGCCGTAGCCATTCCATTGAGGATCGGATGCACACCACCACCGGCTACATAAAATTCAGAAGTCGATCCCGCTCGTGCCCAGATTGCCACGACAATATAAAGGGTAAAGGTTAAGCCCACGATTATAAAAGTCAATATTTGAATATCCATAATTTTTCTCTAGAGGTTTACAAAATAATAGTCGCAAATTTCTCTTTCGTCTTACTCCTCTTCTACTCCATATTCTCTATCGAGCTGATTCATTTTATGGACATAAATAAAAATGAGGAGAATAAAAACGTAAATGGAGCCTTGCTGTGCAAACCAGAAGCCGAGTTTGAATCCTCCTATTTGAATATTGTTGAGGGCTTCTGCAAAAAGGATTCCGAGGCCATAGGAGGCGATAAACCAGATGGCTAAGAGGACGGCGAGTAGCCGTAGGTTTTTTTGCCAGTATTCTTGTGGACTTTTATTGGTCATGGTTGGGCGGATTTGGTTAGTATGGAATTGTTTTGTTTTGGTTTAAGATAGAATAGGTCGACTTGGGGTCGAAGACCTAAGCTAGAGAAAATTTGGGAGAAGAGGAAATAAGTTTTGGAAATTGGTTGGGCTTGGATGATCGCTAAAGCAAAAAAGCCCTGCATTTGATTGCAGGGCTTTTTGGGACGGAGGAGTGATTAAGTATTCTTAAATTTTACTCTTTTAAATCTCATTGCTTTAATCAACCAATTGGGCAATGGCTTTTTGGGATCTCTATCTTTTAGGTTGATATTCAATCCAATTTTCTTTAATAATGGAACTTTAAAAGCTTCTACAAACTCAATTAAGGTGCCATCTTGATCTTCGATATATCCCCAGTGCCCATTGGTATCTCCCATTTGAAAAGACTCATCACTTAATACTTTGAAAGGAAATCCTTTTTCTTTGCATTCCTGCACCAGAGATTTCATATTCCTTATATCAAAGCACAAATGGATAAAACCTAGATCTCCCCAATATCTATCTTTGAATATTTTTTTGGGTTTAGAATCCATTCTCTGAATCAATTCAAGCTGGCTTTTTCCAAGAAGTTTACTGAAGCCTCCTATTCTATTCGGCTCATGGGTTAATAATATTCTTCGAAAGCGCTCTTCCCCTTTCGGTAATGGCTCTAAATCAGCAAATGTTCCTGTTTCATCATAAAGGACAACACTATAGCCCAAAATATCTCTATACAATTTTAAGGCCTTATCGATATCTGATACCCCCAGCATGGAACCACATATTCCGCCCACATCACTTTTTCCATTCTGATACCAGGCATCAAATTCCTTAATCTGCAACATATTATCATAAGGATCTTGAATATAAAAGCTTTTGGTGCCACTAGGATCTTCATTGATCTCTGTCAAACAGGTAACTCCTTTCGACTTTAATCTATCGTAACTTTTAACAATGTCTCTAGATTTTATAACCGCCACGTTTATTCCCAAATCACCTACCTCTAGTATTTCTTTTGCCTTTTCGGGTTTCCGATCTAGGTATTGCCAAATTTCATAACCGGCTCCTCCCTGCATATTCATGGCCAGTATTGCTCTTTTCTCATGAGCTTCCCCTCCCATATAAGGTGCCATGTAAGTGGCTACATTATTATCGTCAAAAACAGGGACATCTGAACCTAATATAGTTCCGTACCACTCAAATGCTTTTTCAGCATCCTCTACTCCTACCCCAATTTGTTGGATTCCGTATATTAATTTTTCATTCATAAGTATGTTTTTATTTTAGGTTAAGGTCCTATCGAACTTGTCTGCCTACCCTGATTAAATAGCCCTTCTCTTAGGTATTTTAATTCTATCTGGGAAAGCCATGATCTAGCGTAAAGACAAAAGAGGCTACACTTTTACATGTAAACCTCTTTATGTTAAGTGATCCCGCCAGGACTCGAACCTGGAACCTGCTGCTTAGAAGGCAGCTGCTCTATCCAGTTGAGCTACAGGACCTGGATAGACGCCTTTTTTTCAAGGCGATGCAAATTTAGATATATTTTCGAAATATCCACACAAAATCATAACTCAATTCTTTATTTTTTTGTTCCCTATCCTTCCTTTTTTTCTTAACTTCCCCAAAGTATTATCAATCAAACAACTATGAGCACCACAATCGATGTAAAAATAGAGGCTGGCTGGAAAAAAGTTTTGGCCGAAGAGTTTCAAAAGGAATATTTTGGGCAAATTAAGGCCACTTTGGTCAAAGAACGGCAGGATGGACAGCGGGTTTTTCCGCCCGGATCATTGATCTTCAATGCTTTTGATTCGACGCCCTTTGCGGAAGTAAAGGTAGTGGTACTAGGACAAGATCCTTATCATGGGCCGGGACAAGCGATGGGTTTGTCTTTTTCGGTGCCGCGAGGGATACCGGCTCCGCCGTCTTTGGATAATATTTTTAAAGAACAAGTCAGCGACTTAGGAATCACCAGACCAGATCATGGAGATTTATTGGCCTGGGCCAAACAAGGCGTCTTTTTGCTCAATGCGGGCTTAACCGTACGGGCCCATCAAGCCAACTCTCACAAGGATATTGGCTGGCATACTTTCACCGATGCCGTGATTCGAACTTTATCAGAACAGAAAACGGGTTTGGTTTTTTTACTCTGGGGTGGTTTTGCCAAAAAGAAAGCGAGCCTCATTGATGGTCAAAAACACCATATCCTAACTTCCGGTCACCCCTCCCCTTTGAGTGCCAATCGAGGCTACTGGTTTGGCAATCGTCATTTTTCTAAAACCAATGAAATTCTAAAAAATGCAGGCCAAACAGCGATCAACTGGCAATTATAAGTCGCCGCTCTCTTAGGATATCTAAGGATAAAATTTAGGATTCCTGTGGGTATTTGAAATCAAAATTTGGTGATAGCAAATCTCCTTCCCTTAGCCAATCAAATTCGTTCGTTCATCCAGACCAATGCCCTCTTTTGTGAAGACACTAGGATAACTGTGTTCCTCCTTCCCCAATCCGTCGACGATTACGACCTTGAGAGGTTTGGGGGTATAATTTTTCATGATAGTCGCAACCGATTTATTTTGTAGAATACTTTCTAACCACCAAAGCGTGACTTCCAACAGATAATTGGGTAAAGTTGGAATATATTTTCTTAAAGTTAAATGTTGATCCTTGAGTTGGATCACTAATTCTTTTTGTTTTTCTCGATTGTCGATATCTTCAGCGGCAAGACGGAAAAAACGAATCAGAAAAGCAATATTAGAACTCATCTTATCTTTGGATTTGATGAAATTAAAAAGCTCATCTGCGTAGGCATTGATCGACTTTACATCTTTACAATCATAATGAATCATCAGATTCACAATACAGAAAGTCGTGTAATTATCCATAAAATATTCGGGATTGATCTGTAGTTCCAAAGCACCTAACCACTCCAAGGCTTTTTCATAATCCCTTACACCAATATAGACCCAAGTAACTTGTAATTTTAAAATCAATTCTTCGCGGTAGATCATTTGATGCTTAAACCCCTCAAAATACGATTCTATCTGTGGGATGATGTCCGTGATGGCCAAGTGAAACCTTCCAGCAGAAAAATGGCGATGCAAAATATAAGTCAGACTTTTAAATTCCTTGAAACGAAGGAGATCATGTGCATAGGAAGGGACTTTATAATTGCGTAAAATCTTTACATTTTCATCAAATGCTTCGAAGCGTTTTAGATACAATTGTGTTTCTAGAAATAAAATGAGGCTTCTGACATAATAGTGTGGGCTTCTGACTTTCAGTGCAGGATATTCTACAAAAAGATTCATCACCCGCTTATTGAGCTGGTAGCGATTGTGATGCTCCCGCATCGCTAAATAATACTGGATATAACAAAAATGATAAAAAAGTTTGGCAATCGGATTGGTAGCATAGCTATAATCTTCCAATTCTGGAATTTTAAGCAAGCGAAGAAATGCTTCTAAGCCTTTTCCCTTTTTTAAAAAACCTTCTTTAAGGTTGGAAAAGTAGAGTTTTTTATATTGATTAAAGTAAATGCTATTGATTCTCAATTGCTCTGCAGTAAAAGTCTCTCTTTCCAGAATAGATTCGTAGATCAAACCATATTTACTCCCATCGTCTATTTGATCGGTCAAGCGGCGTTCCCACGCACATATAGTTATCAGCGAATCGTAGTATAAGCAATCTTCCGCAACCTTGCGGGCCTTTTCTGCCATCTTCGAAGCCGAAGCAAACATTCTGCGATTGTATAAAGACTCAATATCCAATAACATTTCGAAGATGTACATTTCCGAGTTTTTATTTTTAGAAGTATTTCGGAGACATTTCAGAATGAGTTGAAAAAGATAATTTTTGGCTACCGCCAATCGATTGGAATTTTGATCAAAAGCAGGATCCTTGAGCAAGCTCTTTTCATCATAAGCTTTTTGCCGCACCAAGAGATCAAATAAAAGGAGGTACTTTGCATCTTGCTGATTACTAGCACCTTGGACAAAAGACTTAAAGTATCGTTTCTCCGAGGCAGAGAGCGAATGAATGAGATCAAAAAGATTATCAGTCTTTGTTTGCATTTAAATTCTTAGGGCTTTGAAGGATATCTACTATTTCTTAATTATTATTTA
Organism: uncultured Saprospiraceae bacterium; assembly: GCA_964419315.1. Lineage (GTDB taxonomy): Bacteria > Bacteroidota > Bacteroidia > Chitinophagales > Saprospiraceae > CALLVY01. The sequence continues at coordinate 11,506 of CAYQRA010000035.1, forward strand.
TTCGTCGAACGATAAAGCTTTGACTATTTTCTTCCCAAGAAGAAGACGCCTCTTCTGCGGGTTCCATTTTCATTTTTAGACTTCTTTCTCTTATCACTTTTGCTAAGGGTTTGTTCAGCAAAAGACCATCAACCCATGCCACTATCCCCTGCAATCGATAAGGCGGTTTATCGTCTACATAAAAATAGATGGTTTCTATATCTTCCTTGAGCTGTTTGAGAAGTTTTACCTGCTTGGCTCTGATGTCATCTGTGGCTCCTGCTTTTTTAAAGAATTTTAAGAGGAAAGCGTCTGTAGACATAAAGCGATCTTTTGCTTCCAAGATCCTTATAGTCGATTTGGCGATGGACTCTACCAATTGATAATTCTTAAGGGTATAGTGCACAAGAAGTAGTAAGATTCGACAAACGATGAAATAGGCCAAAAAAGCATGAGGATCAATTTCATTATCGAGATAAGACAACCACTCCGCAGCTTCTTCTGGCTGCCCGTGGATAAGAAAAACCCAAGCTGCCGTATTTTTCAATAAAAACTCTTCATAATCAATAGAGCTATGTTTATGACTTGAAAAATAAGATTTTATTTTGGGAACCAATACATTCACTGCTTGCTCATAATTCTCTGTCCTTTCGTAATACGTCATCATCAAATTGAAATAATCAATTTCTTTTCTTCTTTGCAAATGATGGCTATTCTTACCGACTTTTAACTTCTTAAAAATCTCAATTTTTTCTACAAACTGTTCTATGGGTCCACATTCCATCGTGAATGCTAGGTAATTGCTCAGACAAGCTACATAAGATTCTTTATCAAATTCAATTAGAAAAGGATGTTTTTCGAAATGCTTATAGAGGTGGCAGGAAATCTCATAGGCCAACTTCAAATTTCTCATTCCGCAATGGTATTCAAAAAAGCACATCCAATAATACAGTAAAGAAGTAGGATTTTCTGGCGGATTCTTTTCGTCTAATAAAGGGTGTTGGAGGAGTTGGAAAAATAGATCTCTGTTTTTACTTCTTTTTTTAAAGCCTTCTCTTAAATTTTGGAATTGTAGTTTTTTATATTGGGTATATAAGGAAGTGTTCACTTTTAAAGCATTGGTTGCCTTTTTTTCTGCTTCCATTATGGACGCATAATTATCTACATAGGTCGAGACCTCCGCCACTTCCTCTACCAATCTTCTTTCCCATTGGCAAATCATCAATATCAATTCTTGTCTTTTGGCAGCATGCGCCAGTTTACTGGCTTTGGCAATCACTTTCTGAGTTGCCTCAAAAAGTCCTCTGGAATAAAGTGATTGAGCATCCTGCATCAAATTAATGATCTCAATATCCAGGCTTTTATTGCTTTTATAATTTCTGAGACATTTTAAGATAAGTTGGCTTAAATAATTTTTGGCAACAGAAAAACTATTGGGATTCTTTTCGTATCTAAATTTTTTAATCAGTGCTGCTTCGTCGTATTTGCTTTGGCGACTAATACTGTCAAAGAGCTGAAGGTATTTATTATTATCTGAGGAAGAGGAATTTCCTTTTACGAAAAGCTTGAAGTATCGCTTCTCAGAAGGCGTTAGTTTCTTTATTAGTTCATAAAGGGTATCGTTTCTTTGGGCCATTATAAAAATCGTCTTATCAATTTGTCTTGAAGCTGCAATTGATTTTTGCTAAAAAGGGAATTAAATAGTTTCTGAAAATTTAGTCCCCAGAATATCGACTTTCGACATTATCGGTGTTTCAAATACCTTCCTAACAATATACACAAAGCATGCTTTTCTGGGTATAAAAAGTTAAAACTTGATGCAAAATCTTAATATTTTATTAAGATATTGTAACTAGGACACTAATTGGGTTGAGCGTTGCATAGCGTACAAAAATTTGATATTCTGCAACTTATATATTAAAATAAATCACAAAAGGCTTTTTTCAGGTCTAAGTTTGAGCAATTATTATTTTACCTCGCATCATTTTAGTCCTTACTTTTGTATTATCAAACAGAGCAAAAAAAAATACTGATACTAATTTAATTAAAAGATGGCAATCGGTTCCTAAAAGTAGGTTCTTAAAGTGTTAAAACTGATAAAATTGCCATTGGTAGACCTAATCAGAACGAAATGAAAACACAGAGTTAAAATTTTGAATTAGGGTTTTTTATCAAGGCTGTTTCCTTAATGTTCAAGCTAAGTGCTACGAAGGGAAAAAATACATAGAGAGATTAATAAGCCAGACCTTTAGGGAAAACAGGTCATAGCTACAAACATTGGAAACAGCTTTTTTTAATAAACAGGATATAAGTAAGTACTTGGACGATAAAATCATTTATGACCTAGGTCATTTTAATACTAGACGAGTGAAAAAATGTAGGGATAGTCATAGCTTTTGCATGGCTTTTTGAGGAAAAATAAGAATAGAAGAGGCCATTATTAATTATTATTATTCCGTTCTATTACTTATCTCCAACTAAATATAGCCTTTTGTTAGGGGTTTTAATACCCAAAAAATCAAGCTTTATCAATTAAGGTCTAATATTAGTAATCATTTTATTTGTTAAGCCGAACTTTGTTATTATTTTACCGTTATATTAAGAGATTTATTGAGAGTGTTTTTCAAAACAAAATTTTTATTCTAGTTATATGGTCACCAAGTCGAATCTTGGTTTTCCACTAGAGGCTTATAGAGAGATCGTTCCTAAAAAATTTATTAAGAATCATTGATCCTTATGGATCAACGTTTGGGTTTTTTGAGCTGGAGACCTGGCAGCAACACCCATGGGTTACTTGGAATAGTGTAATTTATTACGCTTGGCTGGAGAAAACCTACGTTGTTGACTGGGTCTCTTTTTTTATTTTAAAAAGAGACTAAGCCCTTCGATTATTTTTTCTATGATGGAAAAAATTTAGCAATGCCTTTTCACCTTCCAATAGTCGATCAATTCAGATCACGGCTTTAAAATAATTTATAGACATAAACACTTTCGTCAAAGGCAACAACCAATACTTTTTGGTCATTCCCAAAGAGATTGGTGATCTCAAAAGAACTATTTCCTGCTAAAGGAAAACCAGGATAAGTCTTACCTTCCCCATTGATCAAATTGATCTGGTGATTTTCTTTACTGCAACTCCCTATCATTGATTTGGCAAAGCCAGGCAGCTTCACCTCAAAAATAGAATCTTGACTTAGATCAAAAGTATAATTCATCGAAGGAGCAAAATCTCCATCCTTGGTATAGGAATAAACCGTCAAATCTTTATTACTCAATCCTATATAGTCTTTATTCTTTTCTCCTAAAACATCTGCATAGCAGAACTCCACGGCTTCATTTTTTCCAATTCTCATATTAAGATGAAATAAGTCCCCTGCTCTATTCAAAACATATAATCTTCCTCTTTCATCAGATCCAACAATTCTCATTCTATTATTCGCAAAATCTAGTCCCATAGGCCCAGTCATGATCGCATCCAGTTTCGTCGGAGAAAAACGTCGACTTCCGTCTCGCTTAAAAGCAGACAATTGACCACGATCATTTAAAACCAAAAGATAATCTTGATTCTTATAGACGAAGTGCTGGACAGGTCGCCTAACAAGCCCTTGTCCCGCTTGAGGATTCCACCCAGGCAAAGGTTTTCCAAGTTGGGAAAAGCCATATACATTACCATTTTCACAAGCTAAAAAATAAGCATATTCTTTTCTCTTTTGGAAATCCACTACCACGACTCCATTGGTTGCACGCGATTTTAAAGGTATTGGAAAAGTCCCCACATCTTTACCTTCATCATCCAATAAATAAATAGCATCAGAAGTATTGAATAAGTATTGAACCTGCCCATTCCCATAAAAATCTATGGTAAAAATAGACGATAATAAAGCTTCATTAATCCTCCTCTCCCAGAGCATATCCCCCCCTTGATTGAGCAAAGAAATAGTATTCGATTGATCCTGTACAATTATTTCATACGCTTTCCGTCGAGGATTATAAAATACCTGTGGCGCTTTTACAATCGTATCCGACAAAGCGGTCTTCCACATAATGGTGGTTTGATTCTCTTTTTTTTCTCCATAAGAAAACTTGGACGCCACAGATATATACGCTTCCTTTTCTGCAGGATAAAGACTAAAGGCAAACTGATTGAATTTCAAATAAGGATTCAATTGGCTACGAATAGAACGAGCAACTTCTTCTTTTAGAAAACTAAGTAAAAGATTGGAAGCATAACTAGGTTCAATATAGAAAAGACCATTCGAAGGTTTCTGCTGCTCATTATGCCAAATTAAAAAACGATCATCTCTAGAAAGCGTTTGTCCAACCAAATATTTATCAATCCAAACCTCTAAGGATTGCCGAGAATTACTAAAAATTAAATAATCTCCCAATTGAGTATAAAATGGATTGTGAATGCCATTGATCCCCGAACCAAAAATAGGCTTCAATAAATTAGTTGCCAAAACCTGCCTGATCCGAAAATTTTGATAATTAAAATCTTTTAACTCTCCTTTTTGTTCCGAAAACTTTTCGAGGTAATGACTTGCCAAATCTGGATCGGCCACGCGAAAAACGGCAAATTTTTCGGCTTCCAATCCTTTGCTATAAGGCTCCGTGATAACATAGGCAAAATCTTTGCCCAACCAAGGATGAAAATAAAACTGAAATTCCTCATCTAGATCATCTCGAGAACGATAGAAAGATTGCCAGTCTTCAAAATTCAGCCAAGTAAAAACGGCCGTATTATCAGGTAAGACCGCTGCTAGTTTATTGATCTCTCCGCTATTATTAGCCGCCAAATTTTGCAATAATCGATGCTGGTCAGGCTTAATCATCAGCCCATCCAAACTTAGATCTGTTTCCTCGGGTTTTACCCTAAAGCGCAACCAAGAAAAGGCTTTTTCCATGTGGCCCAACATCGCTTTATGATCGCTTTTAAAAAAAGTAGAAAAGGCAGACGGGATTTTATGTAAGGCAATATATACTTGGAAAGTTCCGGAACGATAATCTTGTGTTAAGTCGGAAAAGCCACTTTCCTTCAAGATGCTTTTGTGGGGTTGCTTCAACTGGCTGATGGCATCTTCTATTAGGAAAGAGTAAGGAGCTACCAATAAAAGATTTCGGTAAACGCAAAAGACAAAATCGTTTTGTCGCGACCCCTTGGGAGCTCGCCATTGATAGATTTTGTTTCCACGAAAAGTAGACGACAAGGATGGACCTTTGATTCCTAAAGCCGCACTTAATGCTTCTCCTGAAAAACGCCCTTTTTCCTTACTTAAGATATAGAGAAAATCCAATTGCCTCGCTCCCCCAACCTGCAGCGCTGCCAGAATTTTTTGTTCCTTAAGCAAAGTTTGAATGCTTGCTTCTTTGCGAAAAATCCGTCGGATTTGCTTTAGGTCTTTTCCAATTTTATTTACCATAAAATCTTTGGCAAAGTCTTTTTGATACAAACTACTGTCTAGATGTCTCTGAATTAAAGGCAATTCTTGAATATCGAGAATTAATGGTGTAGAAGGAGGTACCGCATCAAAAGGATTGATGGATGTAAAAGGCAGGCGGATTCGTCCACTTCCCCAAAGTAGAATAAATATAAACAAGCCCAGACCGAGCAATAAAAAAGTAAAATTTCTTAATTTCAAATCACAAAACGATTTAATACTATTTAAAGAATAAAGTCTTTTTGACAGAAAGAATAAATTGAAATTGTTTAAAAAGTCGTGATGAAATTATTGAGGGCTTTTTTAAACAACTTCATTATTAATCATTCACGGTTTGGGAAACTCAAATCAACGCTAGAAGGACACAATATTAACGAAGTTGATTAAAAACTCCAAATCTACTTTTTTGTTGTATTATAACACTCAAGGAAATAACAATTCAATCATGCTAAGCCTGCCCGTCAGGCAGTTCTATCTGACCTTAAAATAAAATCGTTCTTGGACAAACCGACAATGGAGGTTTGTCAGAGAACCTATAAAATAAAAAACCCATGAAAGTAAATATTCTGCGTACTGCTTTTATTCTCGCCTTTTTGGCGGTTCTTTTCGGTGCATTTGCCGCCCATATGCTCAAAGGAATGTTGGAACCTGCAAGGGTTCTAATTTTTGAAACAGGAGTACGGTATCAATTTTACCATGCTATTGGCTTGGCGATCTGCGGTTTATTATCCGCTTCTTTTTCTTCTAAAAAAATAAACTGGGCCGCTCGTCTCTTTTTTTTGGGCATCCTTTGCTTTTCCGGCTCGCTCTATCTCCTAGCCCTCCGGGATGTACTCGGTATCGCGCACTGGACATGGATCGGTCCAATTACCCCTATCGGAGGGGTGTTTTTTCTGATGGCTTGGTTAAGTCTATTCTGGGCTACCTTTGATGACAAAGCTTAACAATTCCATGATTTACAGGGAAAATGATTTGATATAAAAATCATGGATCTGAAACCGCAAGAAGCGAAATGGATCCAATCAACGTTCAGTAATGGTCAAATAATAACTTCTCGATTTATGGCTGATCCTTTTTAACCAATACTTCCTTGAAAAGCCTCGTCATAGCGGGGCTATGCCTACGTTTTTCAACTCGTCTTGATTAAAAATTATCGACCCAAAATACGGAACTCATTTTTCGGCCATTACTTAGTGAAAAGTTTGCATAGAATATTCCTAAAATATCGCAAGCTATAGAAGTTTTTTTTCGTAAAAATTTTGCACCCCTAAAACCAATAGTCTTGAAAGAAAAATACGCGGAATACCAAAAAACCTTCCAACAAATTGGTGATCTCGAAGCGACTCAAGCCCTGATGGCTTGGGACAAAGAAATCTACATGCCTCCTGCCGGAAATGCTACTCGAAGTCGCCAATTGGCGCTCCTAGCGGGTATTAGCCATGAAAAAGCGACTAGCGAAAACCTAGGACGGCTTTTAGAAGAACTGAATGAACAGGCTAAAAACCTGAGTGAATCAGAAGCTCGCAATGTTGCTTTAAGCCGTAAAGAATACCTCAAACAAACCAAAGTCAGTAAAGCATTTGTAGAACGTAGGTCGCTTTGTACTTCCAAATGTTATGATGCTTGGATAAAGGCTAGAAAAGCCAATGATGCTAGCGAATACCTACTTGTTTTACAAGAAATGATCGACCTAAAGAAAGAGGAGGCAGAAATCTATGGCTATGAAGATCATCCATATGATGCCTTGTTGGATTTATACGAGCCAGAAATGACGGTCGCACAATTGGATCCTTTGTTTTTGGAAGTCAAAGAAAAACTGGTCGCTTTTGTTAATCAAATTCGAAAAAAGAAGACGCTAGATAATTCCTTTTTACAACAGTTTTATCCCAAAGATGATCAATGGCAATTTGGCCTTGAGGTGCTAAAAGGAATTGGCTATGATTTTAATGCAGGTCGGCAAGACCTTTCGGCCCACCCTTTTACGACTTCCTTTGGTCCTGGTGATATTCGAGTAAGCACTCGAATTGATGAGCACAACTTTGACAACATGTGCTGGAGTTGTATTCATGAAGGCGGACATGCCTTATATGAGCAGGGTTTGCCAGCAGATTCCTTTGGTTTGCCGCTGGGCAAATATTGTTCTTTGGGCATTCATGAATCTCAATCGAGGTTGTGGGAAAACAATGTAGGCCGAGCTTTACCTTTTTGGGAGCATTGGTATCCAAAATTGCAAAAAGTCTTTTCCGAGCAATTAGGAAACACCAGTCTACAGGATTTTTACCAGGGCATTAATCAAATCAAGCCTGATTTTGTCCGTACAGAATCTGATGAATTGCATTATCATTTTCATATTCTGATTCGCTATGAAATCGAAAAAGAACTAATCGCTGGAACCCTCAGCACAAAGGATTTAAAAGTTTTGTGGGCGCAAAAATACGAGGAATATCTTGGCTTGAAGGTTCCAAATGACAACTTGGGTATTTTACAAGATATTCATTGGGCCTATGGTAGTTTTGGTTACTTTCCAACCTATTCTTTAGGAAGTATGTATGCCGCCCAATTTTATCATCAAGCAGAACA
>CAYQRA010000036.1:0-19417 GCA_964419315.1 uncultured Saprospiraceae bacterium
GCCTGATGACCATCCATGCCGGTATGCAAAAGGTCATCCACACGAGTCTCTACTGCCCACACCAAATTCGCCATCTCATCCCGAGCAAATAAAACTTCTTCAATGGCTTCACTCTCGTGAACTTTGGCAACCGAAGGCGGCATCAACATTCGGGTGTCCGCTTTCCCTTTTGCTCCTTTAGTAGAATTCCATCGAGTGAGATTAAACATTCCCCAACCATGCCAATCATCTACATCACCCTGAATCGCGGCCTCCACATGCGTCTGTTGTCCAAACACATCGGTAACAATAATACCTTGGACTTTTGCCAGTGATCCTACCGCCAGATCGTAGGGAAACAAATACCAGTTATTACCAAAAATCGTAGCAAATTCAGCAACGACGATTTTTGAAATATCTGTAGTTTCGGCATTGATATTTCCGAGGTCCACTTTGCCATCTTCAAATTCCCAAAAGCGATTATTAGGCATCCCCGGAAAACTGACTTCCGTCGGAATAAAAGACACCACCTTCTCTTCTCGAAGGGCATTTCTTTCTTTGGTTGTTGGAGTAGTTAGCCTTTCTCTCCCTGGCGTACTGCTAGCGACATCAAAATTGTACCAATCCAATTTACCAGAAGCATATTCGTCAGCGACCACCACCGTATTACGGCCACTCTTTTCGGGAAAACTAGCTTTAAATTGGTATTCCAATTGTGATTCTTTCCAAGCGTCTTCAGTAACAGCCAGCTCTGGATATTGCGCATTATACCAAGTTTTTAGATCATTAGTAGCTTGTCTCAAGAAGGGATTGTGATAAGAACTTCTTCTGATACTTTTGACAAAAGTCCTCTTGGCACTAGCTTTAAATACTTTCATACCATCGGGAATTCGGCTACTAAAAGTATCCAGATAGTTCATCAACTTTTTGTTGGTCAGCAAACGAGCATCAGCAGCGATGTCAGCTTCGGCTTGTCTTAGGTTTTCCTTTGGGACATCAAGAGGAAAAAGCTTGAGCAATTTATTGAGGTAGTCGCTTTTCTTATACGCTGGTCGCGAAGGATTCGCGGTGTTGAAAGCATTGCCATAATGGTCGAGTAGTCGCATCCAGTGTTGCCCCAATTGCAAACGCTCTTTGTAGCTAACCGTACGCTTTATTTTTTCTACCCTGCTTTCTAAGGGCAGCTTATCAGTATACGTTCTGGCTATATTGTCGCCAGAAACTTTTACTCTAGAAACTTTACTGGTCTCTACCGCGATTTTTGCCAAGATTGGCGAACCGGTATCCTCTCCTTTAAATTCTCCAAACTGCCACTGTCGAGTCAAAAACCAAAGAGAATCGTGAACGCCTGCTTTTAAAACCTGATCAAAATCATATTTCCGAGGTCGAGCCTCCAAACGCGTCCACGCTCTAAAAGGCTCACAAGTACGACCATTAAATCTAGGCATCTTTTCTATTTTTTCTAATTCAAAAATTTATTCTTTAACATCTACATGGACTTCTTCTTTTCTAACCTCCTTCCTCTTCCAAAATTTGATTGTCGACATAATCCAAAACTACTTGTGTTCCCAGCGGATTACGGAAACCATCGGCTTTCAATTCTGGAGGAACCACTTCGGAGATAATTGTTGGTAAGACCTGCCCAAAAACACTTTTGTCGAGGTGCTCGGGTTCTACTGCGCGATTCTTCGCCAGCTCTAAGGTGTCTTCCAAGGTATGAATCAAGGCATCCCAATCCCATTTACCGGTAAGCTCCGGCGTGACTGCTAAGAGTATCGATTGTGGAGGGCGAGCATCGGGTTGATCATAATTGAAAGTAACGCCGCTCACCTCCGCTTTATTGGGAATAATTTCTACCCATTCGTCCACTATAATTCCTGCTTTGCCTGTACTGCTGTCTACCAAAAGATCGCTGTTCCAAATCATAAGCGATAATTTGTCGCCAGACACCTGATGGCTTTCTGGATAATCAATGCCCAACCAATAATCTCCAGCTTCAAAAGGCAATTGCACCGGACTCAAAGTACTGCTTTGATCGTCCATCGACTGAATCATTCTAATCCACTCTACCGAACTCATTTTCTTTCGCACCTTGGCTATTCCAGTGAGCCACTGATCCATTGCAAACGGGCTGGCATCATTCATCTGGAGACTATCGCTGCTCGGTGTGATTTGCTTGGCAAAGCTACTGGCTTCCTCAAACTTAAAAAGTGGAAGAATTACAAAACTATTGCCCAAAATCACCTGACCAATCGCGATCCATTTTTTGATATTTTTCTGTTCACCATCTTCGGTAATGATACCGCTATTAATGTTATTGACGGCACTCTGTTTTTTGAGGAGTGCTGATTTTAGTACTTTGAGTTTGTTGTGTACTAAGCGTGCATTCTCTTCATCAAAATCCAGACTGACAGAATTCAGATTATTTGGAAGGCCGAAGAAAAAGGCGCGTTCCAAAAAGCCTAAACCTTCCTGATAACTAATTTCAGTTTCGATCAATTCAAGGTTTTCATCGAGGAAGCTAATAACATCCAATGCCAGTTTATTGAGATTCTCTATGGCATTATTAATCCGCGAAATCATTTCCTCTAAATCTTGATTCCCTGGATTAGTACCGGTCGCTTCCGTTGGGGGTAAGGCCAATTCACTGGCGTCGAGTGGCAATGCATTGATCGCCATTGCTTTTATCTGTTCTACTAAAGGCTGCAATTGATAAATGGTTCTGATTGAAGAGCTCCATTCACTATCTTTAGTTTGAAAATCAATAGTAAGTTTCACCTCTGACGAAATCTCCTGACTCTTTCGATAATGATAAAGCAGAAAATCTGCCAACTCCGATTGTGTAGAATCGCGATTGGTGTTTAAGGTGTAAAACAAGTCAATAGGCATCAAATCAAATTCTTCCAAAGAATGCGTGCTCGTTATTTCGTCGGCAGAGATCATAAAGCGAATGTCTTCAGCTGGACCAAATAAATCGCCTAGGTATTTATTAAAAGTAGCTGCTGTCTCTGCTCGCAAGGTATAAGACTTAGAAGGCCAGACCGGAAAACCTTTGGTAGCTGTAAAAGCTACTGGCGTCATTGGCAACACTACCTTATGATTCACGACAATTCCTGTGCGAGGAGTATCGACAATCAATGGCTTGGGAATAGCTTTCCCCGCAGCCAATGCCTGCAAGACGGCTGCCGCTCGAACATGATTGCCCTGTACCATTTGATAGACACTCTCCGAAACTGCCAGATCTCCTAGCGCATCAAAGGCATCGGCCAAATGCAATATCTCTTGAATAATCGCCGTCAATTCAACATCACCACCACCATTATCATGAACTAAATCCGTTAGCCAAGATGGGCAGTTTTTAAAATTATCTTTACTCAGCAATGTTAATAAATCATCGCCTGACGACAGATCCAAAGTATCTGTTGTTTCATTAAAGTCTTCGAGCATTGTCATGCCATCGACCACATTAGAATTATAAGCTTCCTCGACATCATTGGTCGATAATTCATCCGACAAAGGTAACTCCAAGGGATAAGCACGACGGAATGGATAAATAAATTTATCGAGCTCTACATCAGTATAACGTTCGTGCAATCCTTTTTCAAATTGAAAACCGAGAATGGCAGAAAGTTCTAAACCACTAGCGATGCCTTCGATAATTTGCAAGGCTTGTCGAACCCGGAAAGAAGAAAGATTGATGGCAAATTTATTACCCGTGGTATCGTCGGAATTGGATTGATAACCTCCTCGTAAGACCGCAGCACTGATCGCATGATTGAGCGACGGAGCGTGAATAAAACCTTGATTGTCCGCGTCAGAATAAATTTTGGCCGACTCATCTTTTAAGGATTGAGGAACCTTGGTAGACTCTTTGCGTACACCTCCAGGGCGTAGATTTTCGACCCAGCCGTAAGCACCGATAAAGCTTCCCGTTTTTCGAGATTTCCTCATAGACTCTAGTCGCTGATTGGCGAGGCCCAATTGCCAGGCATCCAATCGATAAGAGCACAGGTCGATGTGTTCGCGTAGCAATTGATCCAATTTTTGAGTCGAATAAGTCGACAGGCGGCCGAGATTTGCACGGAGCGCATCCAGTTCAGCAGTATAAGGCTGATGTTCGGGATAGCTGCCGTTATTAATATCTTGAAACAAATAAGTATCGAGAGATCGAGTATTGGGTCTCAAATAATTATTATAGAAAGCAGAGTCGCTGAGTCGACGACCGTCCACCAAATTAAAATCATAATCTTCATAAAAATTGCCCGTCTGACTGTCATCCGTAACGGAAAAATCGAGGAAAAGATAAGACCATTTGGTTCGGTATTTTCCATCGGGACGTCGGTAGTGATTATTACTACCGATAATGGTTCGAAAATCAGAAGTAATGATTTGCTCATGCTCCAGAATATCTAGCGAGGCATTCCGGTAAGCGATCAAAATGCTTTGACGGAGTAAGAGATAGAAAAGTGATTTTGACTGAAAAGATTCTGCATTATTACTCGCTAGAATATTTAAGGGATGATTATTGAGTAGCCAGTCAATGTAATTGCCATCTTCTTCTTCGATCAATTGATGTTTTTCTTTGAGCGATTGCCCGTCGATGATCTCTCCGGTAATGGGAGCGTGATCTTCGAGAAAGCGGCAACGGAAGATACGAGATTGAATGAGCGCATAATAAGGTTGCTCACTGTATCCTTCTCCAAATAAAGAATCAAATATTTCTGAAAATTGAAAAGGACCGATGTCATCCTCGTTGGTAAAATTAGGGCTGAATGCCACACTCTCTGCATCGTGCCCCCGATCAGCAACATTGACGCCGTACCGGAAATAGGATTCGACCGAAGTGGCGTGCAAACCGAGCATGTCCATAAATCCTGCTTGAGGATTATCAAGATGCTCTAGTTTTTCTGCATGATTGACAAAATTTTCGCGGATCGCTGACCAATAATCGTTTAAGACCTTTAGCATGCCTTGAAGGCGAATATTGAAACGCAGTTTTAAATTGTTTCCAGAACCCGTGAAAGAAGGCAGGTTGTCGACAGAATAATTTTTATTATAACTAAACCGTGAAAAAGCCGTCGTTGGGAGAATGCCGTAAGGCTGAGATCCAATTCGGAGCGAAGGAAGGATACCCCGAGCACTGACGTTGTTGATAAAGTAATCCTTGATGCGAGCAACGTTGTCGGGCGTAAAAGTAAAGTCCCACATCTCATCGAGATAATCGCCAATCGTGGCATTCCACAAGACGCGATTAAAAGCAAAACCTTCGCTAATCTCGCTTTGTCCGCTGTTGGGCACATGCTCTAAATAACTGGCGTCGATACCCAGCGCATCAGCAAGGCGTTTTCCGTCAGTATAATCCAAAACATCACTAGCATTTTTGTCAAAAAGCGGCGCTCCCATTTCCTCTTCATAAGCAGTTTCAAAATCTTCGTCGCTATAGTTGGTAGAAAAACCAGCGGGTTCTTCTTCGGTATTATTGGTGGGCGTTCCGATGCTCAACAAAGACATACCATCTGGTGAATAGTGATGATTCTCTAGTAAATCTTCGAGCAATTTTTTGGAGGCAGTAGACGTCAGATTCGTCTTGGTATTAGGATTCGTCAATTTCAAACCAATCACAAAAACCTGATCAAAACCGGTCGCTGCTTCTTCGGGGTCGATATCGATTTTCAATCCCATCCCCTTACTTATGGCTTCGTCAAAATTAGTCATCCATTGCATGCCGGGTTCTACAGTCAGGTTGCCGTTAGCATCCACGCCATAGGAATCATCGGCTTCTTCTTCTTCAAAAAGCGCCGGATCCATCCCGAGCTGCAATCGCTCCGGCAATTCTTCTCCAACGACAATATGTGCAAATTCATTCTTGTTTTTTAGCAATACGACAAAGCGATCAGGCAATACCCGAGCGTGCGGTGCCGCAGTCCAATCGGAATCGCGGAGCGGCACTTTAGGAAAAGTAAAAGGTACTTTTAGTGACTTTATATAACTGTCGTAATCAGTAGGAGGAATTTTTTTGAGCTTCGTCTCAAGGCTTTGGTAGCTCAGAACAAGACCTTCTTGTTTTTTCAACTCTGTTTCGGAAACTTTGGCACCCGTAAGCCGCAACTCCTGAATATTTTTACTGAGTACGCGCAAGTGATTATTAACTCCTCGGAGAAGCTCTGTTGCTTTTTGCAAAAACGTCGGATGATTCGGTACTTTTTTTACCCGATTGATGCGATAGTTAATTCTTTTGTAGCCTTGAATTGCTTTTTCATTTAACAACAATTTAGTCATTTGATTAAATTGCTTGGTCGGAGTATTGAACTTTGGGTTTTTAACTATGGTTTGAAGTCCCCTAAAACTTTTTTCGAGAGTCGCTAATTCGGCGATCATTTTTTGTAGATCGGAACTGGGCTTATTCTCATATTCTTTTTTATTCGCAGCAGTATCAACGTTTATTGGGTTGAGGGTTTTGATAATCCAAGCTGCTCTTTTGACGCCAAAGTTGGTGCAGACGAGCCGCCAGGCCGCAAGCACAATTTCCTCATCGTCGGCCGCATTCCAAATGCTTTTCCAATAATTTTTTCCAGCATCGACTTCCTCCTGTGTTAACGCTTCTTCGTGCGTGTGAACGTAAATGTCGTCCGGAAAAATACGAACCCACAGTTGGTTATCTTCTTCGACAAGGGAATTAACTTTACGACTTGTATTATTGAAAACATATTGATCGATTGGTGTAGTAGGAACTGGTCGTGGTTTACGGCTACGGCTTTTGGTTCTACGGCTAACAACCTTTTTCAAAGGACTAGGATTCATCACACTCTTTTTGATCTCCGTTGGAGAAATAAAAGTGAGATTGCGCAGCAGCGGCATTCGCGTCTTCATCTTTTTACCATCTAAAGGATTTTTGAGGTCTTTGATTTGCCCTCTAAAAGTACCGATAGAATCATCCAGTTGTCGGTGCAAAAGATTGATCAGGGAATTTTGACTTGGGGAAGCTTTGATCGCTCGCTCGGTATGCTTGGCAACTTGCTTAAGTCGCTTTTTTAGTTGGCGTTGCTGACGAACACCTTCTGCGGTATCCTTTGGACCACGTTGGACATTGGTTTTTACTTCGACCAGTAAGCGCAGACTTTTGTGAAACAATTCATTACCTCTTACTTGTTTACCCTGACTCAGGGTTTGTAGTTTGGGTAAAGTTATTTTTTGTGACCGGGCAACCAGTCTGATAATCCTTAGCAGCTCTTTTCTTTTCTGTAAATAAAAAGTTCGCCAAGCTTTGTCTTTATGGATTCTGGCAAGCCGACCAGGAATTTTTTTGAGTCCAGCGATGATGTTTTTATTATTGAGCTTTAAAGCAGTGACTTGAGAACGCTCAATAAACTGTAGGCTACTGGATTTCTTATCAAAGGCAGCATAGAAATCTCGCAAATCAGCGACAAATTTCTCAACATATTGGTACAACTTTTTTTTCTGAACCACTCGTTGGTAGGGCATTCTGTTTTTATTGATCAACTGAATGCGCTTCAATAATTTTTTTTGTTCTATCAGCAGATTTCCTGCATTTCTAAAGGTTGGATCTTTGATGAGTTTCTTACCTCGAAATTTATTCAGATTAGTATTGAGGGTTTTTAAGCTACTTTCCAATCGCTTAATCAAGGTAGCCGAAGCCTTGGTCTTCTTTTTGGCCACCACCAATTTATCTAGTTCACTTTTGTATTCGGTGATCCAATTTTTTTGTTTTTTGCTGATCTGATCTAAAGATTTCAGAGCGGACGAAGCTTGTTTAACTTTAATCGTTCCCTGAGAAATAATCTTATTCTTATCGGTCGTACTGAGGCCTTGCGTACTTTGCTTGAGGAGAACTTCTCCTTCGGCCATAGGCAGGATACTTTTTTCAAAACCTCCCATCTCATTCGCTTCCAAATCCCGAGCAGCGGGCAACTTCATAAAGCGCGTTTCGATACGTACCGGAAGCAGCAAAAAAGGATTACTATCATTAAAACTAGAGAGTTGATCCGTGATTTTATCCAATTTCGGGTCAATATTTTTAGCAGTAATTTTCGTCATAAGGTGTTACTTAAAAGTTCAAATCATTTCGTCGGCATGCCGGGCAAAGATCACAGGGTTTTGAAATAAAATAGAAGCCATATCAGCAGCATTGTCTCCCCAGTCGGGATCATCGGTAGAACCATCTGTTATGCTGAGGCTATCGCCATTGGTCAAGGCAATCAGGAAATCGCTGAGT
Organism: uncultured Saprospiraceae bacterium; assembly: GCA_964419315.1. GTDB lineage: Bacteria > Bacteroidota > Bacteroidia > Chitinophagales > Saprospiraceae > CALLVY01. The sequence continues at coordinate 8,213 of CAYQRA010000036.1, forward strand.
TCCGTTCGATCGTCCACGAGGTGTTCCCAACTCAGGTCACTCCAAGTTTCAGGTGCTTCCGTAGGCATGACATCAGCATTGCCCTGATCATCCGTATAATCATCCATACCAAACTTCACCTGCCCGGGCCTTTCGCGAAACACAAAAAACCAACCAGGGTTTTTTCCAGCGGTTTTCTTGCTTCCTACCGGAATTCTATCGCCTTTGGCATCTTCTGTGGTAAGTTCAAAGCCAAAGAGAAAAACGTCGGGTTCCAATTCTGCGGAAAACAAAGGAAAGAGGGTATCCGTTTCAGAAATTTCAGTTGAAAATTCTCTCGGATCACTAGGCGTACTACTATAAGTCGCCTTCTGGGCATAAATGATCGTGTTGGGATATTTCATCAATAAATCTCCTCGAACAACTAGCACCAGGTGCCCGTCTGAACCATCGACTCGATGTGTACCAAGCTTTCCTTGCCATTGGTGAATTTCTTTGATGTCTTTGGTATTCTCTGAATCCTCTTCAAAGAGGTTATCTTTGACATCCCAAAACTGTCGGAAGTAAGATCCCCGCTTATCGGTAGGAAATTCTCGCCATTGCAATTCGCGCGACATCTCGTGATTCATCCCCGTCAAATAAGATTCGATAAAGGCCTGATTGGTTTCTAAAATGGTGATCGAATTATTCGGTAGTTTTTCAATATTAGGGAGTACAAAATCTTGCGATATTTTTTTGAGCTCTTCGTAAACAGGTTCCTCAAATTCAGGATAAGCCATCACCGGTTTGAGGTTATTTATTTTTTGCAACAAACCATTTCTTCTGATTTTCATGGAACGAAGTACCCGCTTTTCGATAGTTGTTTTGGGATCGAGTTTTTCTCGGATATTACCGACGCTATTGCCCAAGTTGCTCAATGCTGGACGAAGATTTGGCGTAGGCATTTTATCCTTGATCGTAGATTGACCACCGCCTAAAACTGAGTTGGTGAAATAAGCCAAATTACTTTGAAAGGATTGAATGTCACTCACCGAGGTCACTTTTCCAATTCGACTTTCTTCCCCTACTTCTAAATTGCGATAGATGATCACCTGATTGTACTGTTTCTTCTGAGGGGTCTTATTCGTCGGTTCGCTGGGATTAGTAAAAATCTCCTTATAGATATCCGTTGCCAATCTGACTTCGATCAAACCTGCCGTCTTAGTATAATTCGACAATTCATCGATCGCTTGAAATACTTTGGTGCGAATAGTATTCCAGCGAGTTGCCTCATTTTGCTTAATGTCATTGAAAGAATGCTGGGCGCTATTGAATTTATTTTTCAATTTAGTTTTACCGCTGTTCGTTAGCCTCGTCAAAGAGACTTGCTCCAAGACCAGAAAAAGCATATCGCGAATGACATAAGTATCTTCATTGACATAATTGGTTTTGGCCGTTTCTACAAAGTTAAATACATCGCTAGCTGGCACCGCACTGAGCGAAGTCTCTTTCAATTTGGCAGCAGTGATCGTCGGATTGTTCAATTGACCCGTTACATTAAATTGACGGACTACTTGTTGATCAATATTATGAGAAATACTGGTATTGCTGTTGATCTGACGAATGGTCTTCTTCTCTGGACGAACCACTCGGCGAAAAGCACTGCTCTTGACCGCCAGCGGAATCTTGCTGGTCTGAAATTCTTTGCGGACCGTCTGTGATTTACCAACATCGAGAATTCGGCGGTGCATTCTCGACGTTAGGATCGAAAATTTATCGTCGTCCGCATTTTTCAAATGTTTCTTAAAAATGCAACGCCCTACCATCTTCGCCATTTCTGCCTCTCTGATTTTTTGGTTGGCTTCGTTGATCGCTCCGATTTGCTGCCAAGCTTCTTCCATCAGCTTTTCCTGATTGTCTTGAATCGTTTTGGTTCCCAAACCTGCTGCCGCTCGTCGTCGCGGATCAACATTTAACTCCTTGACCCATTTGGGATCTTTTTTATCTCCTCCCAAACGACGAATCAAAGAATGCCAATAGCCATAAATCGGTGGCACCACCATCGGATCATCGGGAAAGGATTCATTATAAAAAGGATTCTTTGCAGCATTAACGAGGCTTGACTTATCTGCATCGGTACTGTCTACTGCTAAGTTTAAAAGCGCAGTCATTTTATCTACAAACTGATTGTCTTTTTTGCCTTTTGGGAAAACATCAGGAGAAAAACCAGGGGGTATTAATGCACCTTCAAACCCCACCACTGTACTGTTCGCCAATTCATCCAAATCATAGCCTGGACTTTGAATATCCATCGGCAATTTTCCAGATTCAGGGTCGGTAACGATGGGCCGCAATAGAGACACCAAACTTTCAAAATCACCGTGCTTCCCAGTACTGAATTTCCAGCAGTGATAGAAAGGAAAACTATTGGAAGGAAAACCAGGAACTTCTGCAACTTCAATATTGCCACCTGACTTTTGCCAAGCAAAGGCTTGTGCTTTGATACCACTAAAATCAGCCCCCAAAGCACCGAGGCGACCACATTCGTAAGTAGGAATCAAAAAGGCCGCGTAGTCCGTACTCTTCTGCAATTTTCTTGGACAGATAATGCGAGAAATGCCCACATCGGGATCATTTTGTAATTCGCTTTCGATCTCTGATTCCAGATTGCCCGTGTCGAGTGTCTGATTGAATTGGACGTGTGCCCAAGCCCAGGCATCTTCGGGGTCGTAAAAAACCTTGTTGAGTGCATCAGAATGAATAGTGATACTAGAAGCTGCGTCGGTGTTTAAGATCGGGCCATCGTATTCGTCTTCCTGCACGATGATGAGCGCTAGCCAGGGACTAAGTTTGCGGTTAGCACTAGCGGGACTGGCAGGCGTGTATCGCCAAGGAAAATCTTCTTCATAAAATTCGATATAGGGCAACAGGTTAGGTTCAAATAATCGAACTTTATCCGTTGGTTCTACCCGGAGGATCGCTCTGGGATTGATGCCGCGGATATCTCCAGGACCGGTAAGATTGATGGTCTTGGTGACGGTACTCTCCGCAGTTGTATTGCCGTCCAGCGAAGTGTGTTCTACCACCAGGTCTACTTCCAAAATCGCTCTTTCATCCGCTAGTCCACCAGCAGCGGTAGCGCCTAAAATATCGGTTTCTTCAATTTTGGTACCTAGCCCCCTTCTCAACCAAGGGACAAAGGAATACTGTGCTAAGATTTCTGACATAAGATGAATTTTATTCGGCTACTTCATAATCAGCCACAACTTGTAAACTATTCTTTAATTCAGGACGCTGATAGAGCAAATTTTTTAGTGCTTGATCCGCTTCAGCTTTGGTGCCAATATCAAAATTGACATCGAGAGACTTGGTCAGGTTCTCCGTGCTGACGACGGCAAATTTTTCGCCTTCGATCTCAATGGTTTTGTCTCGGAGTTGGGCCTTTTTCTTTTTCGACAATGCGGACGATCGACCAATGCCTCGGTTTGCCATTTTGGTAAATATCTTTTGATTTTTTTCTCCGACAGTACCCAGATTATTGGATGTAGTAAACTCGTAAGGCGTTTCCGATTCGCTATCGTAATCAGAGCTGCGAACTTCATAGGTCACATCCCGATTGATGGCATAACTAGCTTCGAGCGCATCAATATCGCTTAGGGCCGCACCACTTTTTTCATCGCTGTAAGAAGGAGCACTGAGTTTATCTTTATCTGAAAGTTCAATAAAATTGGCAGAGGCAAAAGCATTCGTTACACTGCTGATGTTGACCTCTTCATTATTGAGCAATACTCGAATGATTTTCGCTTTTTTGATGTCTTGTGGAGCGGTATTGCCAAATTTGGCAATGGTCATTTCGAGTGGCATTACATTTTGATTGATCGTCAGTTTGCCAGAAGGATGTAAGAGGACGACTCCTTCAGCTAGTTCTACTTCGTTGAGACTGACGAGCAATGGTTCGCCCGCAAGCAGTTCGCTGGTCCAGTTGTCGGACTGTTCGAAAGCTTCCAAAAGTTTGGGCAACACTGCTTCTCGGTCAATAGTGACTTGACTGTTTTCGCCCCAGACTTTGCTAAAGCGAACTTTGACTTTGATGAACAATACTTTGAACTCTGCCGTTCCGAGTGCGGACCAAGGCTTAGGACCGCTGAGTTCGAATGCGAGGCTGATAGCAAGTAAGGTGGTCGAACCTTTTTTGATGGCAACGCCTGCGCGGATTCCGGCGATAAACCAGAAAGGCGAGAATTGGAATAAGACATCAAATCCGAAATAACCAATGACTTGAAAACCAGCGATGGAATAAAGAAAATCAATGGATGCTCCAAACTGAATGGTATTGGAGGTAAGGGCAAAATAGGTCGTTAAAGTAAGGCTCGGATTACCACTCAGGAGGCTGAGAGTCAGTCGTTTCATCGACCCCACCTTGAGAGCTTGCGGCGGTTGGAAAGACGGGTGGAAACCACCGACCGAAATCAGGAAAGCTTTTTCCTCGCCCCAAAACAAGCGCATCGCCATATCTCCTTCGAGCGTAAAAGTCAGAATGCGAGAATTGACGATACTGGCGTCGAAAGAAAGGTATTTCTTTTCAAAATCAATGATTCCCAAAAAGTTGACTTGCAATTTCAAAACAGCTTCGTCTTCCGTTGGCAAGGCCGTTTTGATAACACCAAGAATAGCAATAACGATAGGATTTGGGAATTCTACAATAAGGCCAAATTCTACACTAATCAGGGTCGGGCTACCGTAAGTAATCTTCGCCATCAGCCCCAAAAGGAATTGATCCTTTTTGGTGGGGAAAATGTCTTTAATATCCGCGATGATTCGATCAATATTTTGGATAATGTCTTCGGGAAATAAAATCGAATCCAGCGCATTATTGCTCACGCCTTCCCGCAAGGCATCCACATTCATCGTACGATGAATACCAATTATGCCCCCCAAACCACTGAGGAAGAAACCCATTCCGAGTGCAATACCCGGTGTAAACTGAACGCTGACGATGAGCAGTAGCGAATAGGTTTTGCTACCATCTTCATTATTAATCGTAGAGACCAAGCCAATAGCCGCTACCGAAAACATATCTTTGATACTCAGCTCTAAAGCTCCACCATATTCTCCTTTGTCGCGATCAAAAAATAAGTACCCACCGCCTTTGACGACATCCGTTTCCAAGGCCAATCCAATACCAGTAGGAGGTCGGAATCCCATCTCATAATCCAATGGTCCCAATCGTCCTCCATCCTCCGGAAAGGTCAAAGCACTTTCGAGTCCCATGCCTTCCACGACTGCCGTAAAAGGCCCGAGTTCCACCTTGATGGTTGCGCCCATATCGAGTCCTATTCCATCTGCTCCTGGAGAAAAAGCCAAAAATAATCCTCTGACTTCGACCGGTCCGATGGTGAAGTGGGCATTGAAGTGAACTTCGAAAGTACCACTCGCCGAAAAGTAAAAACCTTTAGCAATCGAGTAGCCTAAACCCAAGTCCAATTCAGTGGTAAAGCTCTCCGGCAAAACTTGTTGTAATAAGCCATCACCATCCCCTCCGATTGCCAAAACAAATTTCAGCGTTCCAAGTTGGAGTTCAAGCCCAAAATCTTTTTCGGAACCCGTTTTGGATGCGAAAGTACTGAGCGCTACTTTCCGATAAGACAAATAGGTGCCTTCCGGCGAACCAATGATAATATTATCAATACTTTGATCTTTATTTTCGAGCTTAAATGCAGCACTGAGGTCGATGCTTTCTGATGGGCTAGTGAATAAACTAGAGACAACCGTAAGTTGCGCGGGCGGGCGAATTTCCAAACCTAAACCACCTCCGATACTAGCGGCACCAGAAATTTCGGTAGTCCAATTCTCATTAATGTCGGCATTGAGGTCGACGCTACCGTAGAAATAAGGATAGATATACAGTCCTGCTTTTTTACCACTACTCGTCACTTCGGGAATCGGACTGATATTCAAATCTATTTCCATCCAATTGTCTCCCCAAACCCCTTCTTGATAGAGTGGCATCCTGATTTCCTGCGGTACAGGAGAAGAAGGACGACCCAAATTGGCACTGATCGTAGTACTCTGATCATAGATACCTCCCGGAATTAGGAAGGCTTTCATGAGTATGGAAAAGCGCTTGAGGAATTCGTCGTGCTTGAAATCACTGTCCCAGTCATAACCATCATTGAAGAGTTGGATGGGATTGGAAAACAATAATCCAAATTGATTCCAATAGATCGTTTTATAGGAAAGACCAGAATCGGCATCGGTTGCTTTATCTGCAATCTTGAGGATATAGAGGGCGCCAAAAGCAGGGGTAACATAGTCTTCGAGGTATTCGTAGATGAGCAGGTCGAGGGCTCTTCGCAAAAAAGTTTTGACAAAATCCGTACTGGGACCACTTAGGCTGCTGACGCTACCAAGTGCCGATTCGATGTTCGGAATTTCGGTGCGCAATTTACCGACGACCGTAATAATTTGATCGATCAGTTCAGAGAGGGCATCCAACTTTTCTTCTTCTTCCGCTTCCGTCAGTCCTGTAATTTTAGTAATCAGGGTTTCGACCTCTGTCACCATTCCAGCGATATCAATACCACCAGTAGCAATCGTTCCTGAAAAATCCCAACCCAAAGACTTCACAAAGGCTTCGATACTGGAAGCGCTATTCAGCTTTTTGAGTGGCTCTAAAAGATTGCCGGCTTCTGTTGCAACTATTTCGGGAAAAGAGGTAGCCATATAGATTTAGGTTATTTAGCGTTTAGGGATTGGGATTGAGTATGGTGACCATCGTTGCATCAAACCCACGCATATGCAAGTGATTATTATGTCGAGGGTTGCTGAGATGCTGGCAATGATTGAGGATCATTGTAGGAGTACCTGCAGGGGATCCATGAGGGACAAAATTTTCTGAAAACATATCATTCGTTCTTGCCCAACCATAGGCGAATAGCGAATCGTGAAAGGTATTTTGTCTGGCAAGATCGAATTGAGCATAAGTCAAAAGACATAACGCCCCGGTCATATCGGTTCGTAAAGGTCTCAAATCGCCAGCCATTCCATTGAGGTGAGTGGTGCTAACCCCTGGGTCGCCATTAGCGTTGCTAAAGCCATTGAACCCCAAATCTTCGATGTTTTGTATGGCCATCGCTCCAAGCAAAGCTGCAAAACCTTCTGGGTTGACGAAGTCTCTAGCAGAATTATTGGTCCCAAAATTTACCTTAAGGGTACCATCATCATAGGCTGCAAATTGATTGACATCCACCAATTCTATCAAATCGTTGGGATCGGCAGCCAATACATATTTACGAACCCAGCGTCTTGTAGTGGAAATATCAAAAGTCCCAAAATCATGTTCATTATCCAACTCGTCAAAATAGAAATAGGCGGCTTGAGTGATTCCAGGAATTTCATTTTCCAGCTTACTGATAAAATGCCCTGTTCCGGAAGTATTATAAATCGAATTATAATCCGTGTCGTGGTGATAAATTTCGTAAAATCTTTTAGTGCTAAGCGTAAAGCCGGGCAGAAAATCGTGAGGCGTATTGACCAGGTCTTCGTCCTCTCTTATTGCTCCATAATAAACGAGCAATTCTTCATCAGTTGGTTGGACGCGCAAGCCGAAAGTTGCCACCTGAGAAGGATCGGTATGGATGCGGTTAGCATGAACATTAAAAGCAAAACGCAATTCGGGGCGAAGGGCAATTTCAAAAACCGCCTTGTCGGCGAAGTCAAACATGTTATTATAAGGATTGATACCATCATTGTTTTCAAAAACAGTGGTCATTCCTACAGTTGTTACAAAATCATGCTTTTGTGTATGCCCTTCGAGAAAATCAATCTTATCTCCGGTGCCGCCAGTGTAAACATTATCAGCAGTAATGACATTGCATTTCAGTTCTCGACCTTGTAAATTTCGAGTTTCAATCACCAAGTAACATTCCCTACCATAAATACGAGTATCGATTTCCTCCAAGGCAAGGCTTATCGCGCCTCCGCCATGATCGGTAACTACTTTTTTAGCAAAATAGGCCGTAATGACTCGGGGAGCATCCGCTTTGGTGAGAATGTCATAATCTAAGATTTCTTCGACATAAGGCGACCAGTCGTGCAGGTGTGGCTTGCCAATAGCACGTTTATAATTAAATCTTTTGACTTCGACTTGTGGCCCTTCCACGTATTCATCAAATAGATTCTTAGTGAGTTTTAAATGTTCCTTAATATCGTCGGAGCTGAGGTTTTTCCAAATACTCTGATCACTACTACTGCCTTTGAAGTTGAGACAATCATTGTCTTGTGCTCGACCGAAAAGGTCTTGTAGAAAGAGCGCACTGAGTAAAACACTGGACTTGGGAAAGCGGGCATAATTGTATAAATCGATGGTATCGTCTTCATCAAGACTGGTAAAGTCCGTAAAAATTTCAGATTCTTTAATATGAGTACTGCCACTATTGCCAATCCTCTTGTAAGTTGTTTTTTCCAAAAGCATAGCGAGAAAGTGAGGCTTGAGCGCGGCCGCACCGATGACATTGTCCCGATCTTTTCGAGCCAAAGTTAGGGTCGTATTATTGACCCCTTCATAGTAAATCAAACTAGGCGGATAATGCGTACGAGCAGTACCCAGTTCTGCCATACGGGAATACAAAATGGAAACGGGAAGATTCATCGGAATTGTAAAGTCCTGATGGTCCCATTGGGGGCCGTAGGGAAAATATTCGCGAAAGATATTGGCGACGAGCTGAGTGGTATGGGGAATACCTCCTTTGGCGATCGCCGCATTGTCTGCATTATCTGCATAAAACATTTCCAGTTCCAGATAAGGATCTGTAAAATGATGATTCAACTCCAGATTTGCGGTTCCTTTGGGTCCAGTGACGGTACATTTGATGGTTAACTCGATGAGTTCTGAGTGCTGAGCGAGGGTCAGTCCTTGTGCAATGCTGTCGAGTTCATAGACTCCTTTTTGATAGGCGGGCCGACTTTCCGTAAAGCTGTGGATGATCGCGCTGGGATCATCTGAGCTTCGAGTATTTTTATATTCAAAAGTCCAAGCGTAGGTATAAATCTGGCCTGGAGTATCATTGACAAAGACGATATAGTTATTGGTAAAGCGTTCGTAAAGTTTGGCTACACGAATAGTTTTCGGCAGAAAACTAATCATACAGAAATCCTGATCAAGGTTAGAATAACCAAGTTGATTGGCATGGACGAGATCGAACCCTCCGGGGATTCTACTCTCGGATTTTTGAAGAGGCATGGCTTATTGAGGTTAAAGTGTTGACTAAAAGTAAACAATGTTAGCCGATTTCCAAAAAAAACACATGTATTTTATTTTTCATATGTAACAAAACTACTCAGCCCCAGAAAAAGGAGCGGATAATTGATAGCTTATCTCTCAAAAGAGACAAAGGAGGTAAAGCTTTTTTTAGAAAAAAGGGAAGTTAAATTTTAGGAGAAATTGGAATCGTCAAAAGTGTTTGAGGATGGATTGGGATCGCATTTCTTTTGGTTGGTTTTTGTAAGGGGAAAGTCTTGGATTTCTCTGGGTCTTTTTTGGGGTCTGGGTGGGACTTGAATATAGACTACGTGATGCTCCCCAAACGCAAAAAGCCCTGGATTTCTCCAAGGCTTTTTTGCGGTCCGGACGGGACTCGAATACTGACGAGTAGTCAGCATCCTGATAATTGAAGTAGCAACTTCAATTCATCAGGGCCCGCGACCCCTTCGCGATATTTTAGCATAAAATCAATCGTTCTTGCTTGACTTAGATTTTTCAACTTCTTTTCTAACAGTAAGGCAGAAGATCGATTTTCTTTAATCCCCTTCCACAATAGTTTCCAAGGCACTCCTTTACTAGTCCATTTTTCAATACCACCATTATGCCTCTTCAAACGGGCATTCATATCTTTCGTTTGACCTTTATAAAATTGACCTAAGGATTCTGAATAAAGAATATATACTACATACGTTTCCATCTATATAAACGCAAAAAGCCCTGGATTTCTCCAAGGCTTTTTTGCGGTCCGGACGGGACTCGAACCCGCGACCCCCTGCGTGACAGGCAGGTATTCTAACCAGCTGAACTACCGGACCAAGATCTTTTATCACTTTAACAAATAAAGAGCCAACTTTTTGATAAATCATCGTCTCTTTAAAAGCACCTACATTTAGGCTTTGTGATATCTACAAATCACATTTCGTTTGTAGCGACTGCAAATGTATAACACATTCGGCAAAGACGCAATCTTTTTTATAAAAAAATAAAAAAAGATTGCTCGCGCTAATTCAGAGTGAGGGCTTATTACTAAATTTGATAGCTTATAATGGCGATTATAGAGAGATCAGCCAGCATTTAAAGCAAAAATCAGGATTTCTTTTGGCCTTTAGGGCGTGGTTTTTTCTGCGACAAAGGGTCCAAAAAGAACGCTTATGATTAAAAGTCACTAAACTAACTACGGGTTTCTAACCTTCAAACACCTAATCCCGACTATATTTGTGTCCATTTTGGCGCTTTTGCCAGGATTTGGAGGCCTTTTGGATGGAAATCCGGTACTATTAAAAGAGAATAAATATGATCTTCCTAGACTTTGAGAAGCCACTTGAAAACCTTTACGAACAATTGGAAAAAATCCGCCAGGTTGGAGAACAGGGGGATATTGATATGAGCCAAGCCATTTCGGAATTGGAAAATAAGATCAAAAACCAACGTAAAGAAATCTATAGCAACCTCACCGGTTGGCAAAAAGTACAACTTTCCCGTCACCCAGAAAGGCCTTATACGCTTTATTATATTCGCCAAATGTGCAAACGCTTTGTCGAACTGCATGGCGATCGCTATTTCAAAGATGATAAAGCCATCGTTGGGGGTCTCGGCTCTTTGGATGGCCAAAATGTCGTTTTTATTGGGCATCAAAAAGGAGTCAATACCAAAATGCGCCAATACCGCAATTTTGGAATGGCCAACCCAGAAGGCTACCGCAAGGCTTTGCGACTTATGAAATTGGCTGAACGTTTTGGACATCCAGTTGTTTGTCTTATTGATACTCCAGGTGCTTATCCTGGGATTGAGGCGGAGGAACGTGGACAGGCAGAAGCGATTGCGCGCAACTTGATCGAGATGGCGCAGCTAAAAGTGCCAATTATCTGTGTCGTGATTGGGGAAGGCGCTTCGGGAGGCGCGATTGGGATCGGCTTAGGCGATAATGTGCATATGATGGAAAACACTTGGTATTCCGTGATTTCTCCAGAATCTTGTTCTTCCAT
>CAYQRA010000037.1:0-19082 GCA_964419315.1 uncultured Saprospiraceae bacterium
GCAAAAAGAAAATCGAAGCATTGCTCGTCATTACCTCCACTGATTATTGGCTATTAGAGATCGAAGGAGAAGAAATATTTAAATCAAAATGCTTTATTCTTTGGATACTGCCATTCCCTCCTTAATTTTGCCCCCTCATCAAACAATCATCCGGTGTACAGAATCTTTGTCAAACCTCTCATGTTTAACCTTTCTGCGGAAAAGGCCCATCACCTCACGGTATTTCTTCTCAAATTGGTACTGGCCATTCCTTTAGTCGGGACTTTATATCGAAAATATTATCAGGTCAATGACCCTCGATTAGAACGCAAATTGTTTGGCTTGAATTTTCCAAATCCGGTGGGCTTAGCGGCTGGTTTTGATAAGGATGGAAAAAGTTTTGAAGCAATGTCCAGCCTTGGCTTTGGTTTTATAGAGGTCGGAACGGTGACGCCCAAAGGTCAGGATGGGAATCCCCAACCTCGTCTTTTTCGTTTGCCCCAAGACAAGGGATTAATCAATCGGATGGGATTCAATAATGAAGGAGTCGAAGCTTTGGTAAGTCGTCTAAAAAAAGCAAAGTATTCCAATCTGATTGTTGGTGGAAATATTGGAAAAAATAAAGTAACACCAAATGCAGAAGCAAGTGAAGACTACCGCATTTGTTTTGAAGCACTCTTTCCTTTTGTAGATTATTTTGTCGTTAATGTAAGTTCTCCTAATACGCCCAACCTACGCGCACTGCAAGACAAAGAACCTTTGACGGCTCTACTCAGCCTTTTACAAAAACTCAATCACCAAAAAGAAGCCCCTAAGCCCATCTTACTCAAGATAGCTCCTGACCTCAGCGACGAACAATTGGATGATATTTTGGAAATTGTACAAACCACCAAGATTGAAGGCATCATTGCTACGAATACCACCATTAGCCGCGAAGGACTAAAAGAGAAAAAGGAAAAGGTGGCAGCCATTGGAAATGGTGGACTGAGTGGCCAACCTGTAAGAAGTCGTTCTACAGAAGTAATTCGCTATTTATTCGAAAAGTCCAACCGTCAATTAAAGATCATTGGAGTAGGAGGGATTTGTAGTGCGGAAGATGCTTTAGAAAAATTGGATGCAGGTGCTTGCTTGGTACAGGTCTATTCTGGTTTGATCTATGCAGGGCCCAATTTGATTAAGGATATCAATAAGGCGATCTTAAAGCGTAGTGAATAGGGCGCTTATCTGCGGTGCAGTCTCCGTTAGACTATAGACGCAAAATGTTATAAATTCTGTTCTTTTCCCCCTAAGAAAGCCCAAAATCATATTATAGAAAATCCTGTTGGCATTCTTTTTGACTTTCCTAGAGAGGAAGCAATGAATGTATATTGAATTTCCTTGTTTCTAACTCCCACCCAATACTTCGGTATTATCCCCTTTTTTATATCAGATCATTACTAGGTGTTCCCCTCCGAATACCCGTTTGTCCCCACAATTGTAATCAGTAATATTCACGATTATACCGTGAAAACCTCTTTCCCCCGAAGGAATAGTCTTCCTTATCCCAACAGTGTATTAAAACCACAGTCATAACCATAAAATAGAAAGTCCATGTTAACCAAAGAGACAGAAGTCGTATATAAAGATCTTAGATTTTGGCTAGTTATTGCCGCACTAGGAGTTTTGACTATACTGACTATTCAAGGAAGTTATACTATTTAGAATTGCTTGAAAAAAGAAAACCGTTAGACTTATTTTTCAATATTTCTAAATAGCTATTTAAGAAGTTTTATATGACCAACGAAGTCCTCTAGATGTCATCGGTTCAAATTGAAAGGCCCCTTAAAACGGCTAGATTTGGGAAGATAGACCGCTAGTAGGCATGATGCAACAACATAACAATTGATTTGGTGGGGTTGGGAGTCCTTTAGCTCCCAGCTCCAATACCAAATCTAAAAAAGCCAGCTTCCAATTATTGGAAGCTGGCTTTTTTTATTGCTAGTGTTTAACGAGGTTTTGTGATCTACGGTTTGTGAATATCACACCCGAATACCCCACTCACTAATCAATCACCTTCAAGCTAATATCTAAACTCTGTGCAGAGTGCGTCAATGCGCCTACAGAAATAAAATCTACTCCACACTTGGCGACTTTGCGTACGGTGTGGATATTGATTCCGCCGGAGGCTTCCGTTTCGTAATGTCCATTGATTGCTCGAACAGCTTCGCGCAATAGGGGCAATTCAAAATTATCGAGCATGATACGGTCCACCTGTCCCACTTTGATGACTTCATCCAATTCATTGAGATTGCGCACTTCAACGGTGATTTCCAAACTCAGGTTGTTTTCTTTATTATAGGCGACAACACTTTGGATGGCTTGGGTGATTCCACCACAAGCATCAATGTGATTGTCTTTGATCATATAGCGATCGTATAAGCCATGACGATAATTAGAACAGCCTCCTAGGCGAACGGCCCATTTTTCCAAAAAGCGAATAAGCGGTGTTGTTTTTCTGGTGTCAATGATCGTGACGGGGAGGTCTTCTACTTCGAAGAAAAAACGATTGCTCAGGGTGGCGATGCCACTCATGCGTTGCATAGAATTGAGTACCAATCGCTCCGCGTGAAGCAATGCTTGTGAATTGCATTCTACCTCAAAAGCGATGTCTCCATAATTGACCGCAGAACCATCTTCGATAAAAATATCCATTTTAGAAGTTTGATCTACTCGTTGGAAGACATGCTTGGCCAATTCTACACCAGCCAAAACTCCTGGGTCTTTGATTAATAATTTCGCCTTGCTCCGAGAATCGGAAGGGATACAGGCCAAAGAAGTATGGTCTCCACTGCCAACATCTTCTTGGAGTGCTTGGTCAATAAATTGTAAGATCAATTTTTCGTCAACAATTTTAGTGTCTGTCATAGTTTAGTTGATTTGCTTAGCAGTTGTACGGTAAATATTGTGCTTGTATCAGTAGGGTACTATCGAGTCTTAGGGGCTTTAGAGTATAAATGCTTCTCGGGCAAAATATCAAGCATATTATCTTCATATGCAAATTTTCTACCAATTATTCCCGATGTACGGGAAGGCTAGGGGACTAAAAGCCTCCGTAGCCTACATTTTCTAAACTCAAATGACCCCATTCGAAAGAGAAAAGGGTCATTTGAATTTTAAAAGAGCAATTGATCATTAGAACATTACTCCGATATTGATGACAATACCTCCGATGTTGGCATTGGAATCTTCTGCTGTACTTTGGTCGGCAATAGGAGCACCACTCAATTCATCATAGACGAATTTTTGGGCATTCTTATTTTTTGAAATATCTACAAAAGAGCGTTGAAAGCTGATCCCTCCAATTAAAGAAGTATTTTCTCCGATGCTGTATTCTACTCCTCCTCCTAAGCCCCAAGATAGGGTAATGAAGTTAACATCCTTTTTAATATCTAGGTCTTCCACTGGAGTCGCTACCATAGCGCCAGAGATATCTCCTTTGGCCTGCGTAAGGATGCCAAGTGTGATCACCGGAACGTGTACGAAAAAGCGCAGATAACCAAATTCCTGAGTCGTCATCTTAAAGCCAACGGGGATTTCAAGATACTGTAAACCATATTTTAGGTTGACATTATTTTGGAGTAAATGGTATTCTGGGCTATTGAGGTCAGAATTGGCCCAAAAATCTCCACCTTGAGTATGTTTGAGGGTTCCACCATTATTAAAAGCAAAACCTAACCCAAAGGTGAGAGCATATCTTTCCTGAAAGTACTTTTCGGCCATTACACCAAGTTTGAAACCTAGATTGGTTCCATTGCCATTAATCTGATTATCATTGGTATTCATCCAGGTAAAAGAAGGGCTGGCCTGAAAACCAAAGCGAAAATCATTTTGAGCAAAACTATTATTTAACAAAATGCTGAAAAACAACGCAATAGCAACAATTTTTTTCATGCGATAAGAGTTTTTGGTTTGTTAATTTTTTACTTCGAAAGAACGTTTGAAACTTAAGATTTATTGACTTACGAATCTTTAAACGACTTCTTTGTATAAATATTAACTTTGTTTTTTATTAATTCAAAATCATCATTCTTTGCCTGACTCAAACACAGTATTCAACAAAGAATCAAAATCATTAAATGGTTTGGTTCCAAAAGAAAACTTTTTAAAACCTATATTTTTCCAAAATATACTGGGATTTTTTTTCGTCTTGTCTGGTTTACTACTCTTAAACGCTTGCAAGAAAGACAAAGTTAAGAATATTCCAGATGTTTCAAATATTGTAGTGGATCTAGAAGTCAGTCGCTTCGAAAAGGACTTATTTTCTTTAGATACGAATCAGATAAGCGAAATGCTCCCAATTTTAGAAGAAAAGTATCCTGATTTTCTTAAACCCGTATTTCTAGGTAAAATTCTTCCTCCTTTACAAGACCCCGCTATTTTCTCTCTCTTTGTTCGTACCAAACAAGTTAGACAATTATTTGATACGTGTAATATTGTTTTTTCTGATTTTGATCAAAAAACCATTCCAGAGTTCAAAAAAGCTTTTCAATTTTATAAATATCACTTTCCAAAACGGAAAATTCCACGATTGGTTACCTATTTGTCGGAGTATACGCTTGGCAACTTTACCTTAGAAGAAGATATGCTAGGTTTAGGGCTTGATTTCTTTTTAGGACCCAATTATACGCGCTATAATCCTAGCTTTTTCCCACAATACATTCAACGCAGTATGACCAAGGAGCATTTGGTCAGTAAAAGCATGTTTACCCTGGTTAAAAGTATTGCTGGCGAACCTAGCGGCGATCGTCTCATCGACCAGATGATACACAATGGCAAAATCCTTTATATCCTCGACCAACTGCTGCCCCATACTCCTGATCGGATTAAGTTGGAATATGCTCAAGCACAAGTAGAATGGTGTGAAGAAAACGAGCAGCAAATTTGGGCTTACTTTTTAAAAGAGGATTTGTTGTATTCTACTAAGCGCAAAGACATCCGAAAACTGATTGATCATAGCCCCAATTCTCCCGGAATGCCGGAAGAAGCTCCCGGCCGAACCGCCAATTGGATTGCTTGGCAAATGATCAAAAGTTATATGACTCGCTATCCAACGACTAGCTTGGAGGAGCTGATACAACTGGATGATGCCCAGAAAATAATGGAAAAATCTAAATACAAGCCGCAGCGGTAAGTTCCTAAAAAACCTAATTCTCTTTGCAATTAGCAGTAAAAGCTTTGATTTATCGCCAAGCATAAGGGCTATGTTTTCCTTCGCATAGACTCAAAGATCTAGGAGAAATCCCTGATACTTAACATTTCTGTGAATAATATATGTAGACTTTGCCTTAAATTTGCTATAATAGTTGTCCATTTACGATTCTAACTCGTATACATTTAGGTTAAATGAAAAACATTGGATTTATTTTTTCAACCTTATGTAATTAGCATACGAAGCCTGAACAAAAATTAAAATTATGTCAAAAAGAGCCATTCCCTTAGTAGATCTATCAAAATTTGTCAGTGGAAGTCCTGAAGAACGACAAGCATTTGTCGAACAATTGGGCAATGCCTTTCATGAAATTGGCTTTGTCGGAGTTATTAACCACGGGATTCCCAAATCTTTGATCGATGAGTTTTATTCAGAAGCCAAATCCTTTTTTGGAATGTCTGTAGAGGTGAAAAGACAATATGAAGTGCCTGGTCTCGCAGGACAAAGAGGCTATACCTCCTTTGGAAAAGAGCATGCCAAGCAAAGCGAAGTCGCTGATTTGAAAGAGTTTTATCAAATCGGACAAAATGTAACGGATGGAGACCAGATTAAGAGCGAGTATCCAGATAATGTCATGGTGGCAGAGACGCCACGATTTACGGATTCTGGTAGAGAATTATATGCACAGTTTCAAGAAGCGGGTGGGCATTTGCTGAAAGCTATTGCTATCTTTTTGGATTTGGGAGAAGATTATTTTAACCAAAAAATCCATAATGGCAATAGTATTTTACGCGCCATTCACTATCCACCGATTACTTCTGAGCCAGATACGGCTATCCGAGCGGAGCAACACGAGGACATCAATCTGATTACTTTGCTAGTAGGAGCTTCTGCGGGGGGATTACAATTATTGAATATGGAGGAAGAATGGATTGATATCATGCCGGAGGAAAACGAAATAGTGATTAATGTAGGAGATATGCTCCAACGACTTACGAATAATCACCTCAAATCTACAACTCATCGAGTGGTCAATCCGCCAAGAGAAATGTGGCACTTGCCGCGTTTGTCGATTCCTTTTTTCTTGCATCCTCGGAGTACCATGGATTTGACTTGCTTGGATATTTGTGTGACAGAGGAAAATGCTTTGGCTTATGAACCCATTACCGCAGGCCAATATTTGGATGAACGCCTGAGAGAAATTGGTTTAAAGAAGTAGAAGTTGGTTTTAAAAATACCAAAGACAACTTATTTGGATTTTTCACTGTTATCTTAAAAAAGGAAGATGCTTAGGAATAGTAATTCGGTAAATAGACAGGGCTCGGCCAGTCTGAATCTTCATCACACCACTTAATAATTAGCGGTTAATTTAAACGTTCTGGCTATATCGAAGTCAAAAAGTTGTAAATTTGTATAATTACTAAGGATTAAAAAACTAAACATGGAACAATTGATATTTTTATTTGGATTGGGAGGATATGAAATTATCGTAGTGATGTTTGTCATCCTTCTTTTGTTTGGGGGGAAAAAGATTCCAGAATTGATGCGAGGATTGGGTAAGGGGATCAAGGAGTTTAATAATGCCAAGGCGACTATTGAGAGTGAGATCAAAGAAGGCATGAAAAGTGAAATTCCTAAAAATGTAGATCGCAAAGACGACTAAATCTTTCTTCCAAAGGATAAAAAAAGCCTGTTGAATATTTTATTTCAACAGGCTTTTTTGGTTATTAGAACAGCTGCTTTTGCGGTATTTTCCTCCTAATGGAGCGCAACTAGTTTTCTTGCAAGCGGACGACTTTAATTTTAAAAATCAGCACAGAATTAGCAGGTACATTTACCGTCTCTTCGATAATCGGCCGTGGCCCATAGGCCAACTTAGAAGGAATCAATAACCAACCTTCGGCTCCTCGCTTGAAATATTGTAAGCCTTCTTCCCAACCCTTGATCACTTTTCCATTACCCAAGGTAACTTCATAGGGTTTGTCAGAATTAGATTGATCGAAAGGCTCACCATCCAATAGAAAACCTTCGTATTGAACTTCCAAGAGGTCTCCAGCTTTTGCTGTATTTTTACCTTTGCCTTTTTTAGTGATGACATAACTTAGACCAGAGGCCGTTTGTTTGGCTTTGAGTTTATTGCTCTTGATGTACTGGCTAATCAATTTTTTGTCGGTATCAAATTGCTCCTCCATTCGTCGTTCGAAAGCTGCTCTTTCCTTGGCTTCTTGTGCTTCCATATACCGATCATAGGCATCAATATCTAGGATGTCTTCCAACTCTACTTCAAAGATCAATGGAGCATTCGGCGGCACTGCTTTTCCAGCACCTCGTTTGCCATAAGCGAGTTTTGCCGGTAAATACAAAGTACCTTTACCACCTTTCTTAAAAAGCGGAATACCAATTTCCCAACCACTGATTACTTGGCGTCGCCCTAGTTGAAAGACGATGGCTTCTTCATTGGATTGATCAAATACTTTTCCATCCAATAACTTTCCAGTATATCGAATCTTGACATAATCGCCAGTCTGTGGGTAATCGCCTTCTCCTTCTTTTTCTACCTTATAATAAATGCCTTCCGTCGTTGACCGAGCGTCAATTTGTTTTTCTCTCAGGTAACTTTCTAAAGGGTTATCGCCCATTTGCCCCTGCGCAAGCAGGCTGGTGCCGATAAAAAGAAGGGTAATGATGGTGATTTTTACGTGCTTCATGGTCTTTAAACGTTGGTAAGCTATGTTACAGTATCCTATTCTTAGGCTAAAAAAGGGATGGTTTATATACCTTTTTTGCTGCATATATAATGCCAAGAAAGCTCGATTAGTAGGATTCTTTTGAGACTTTAACTAACCTTAACATTGTCCTTAGTAATCATAGCGATCCAGCTGTAGCCGCTCAATCAATTGGATCAATTTTTCGGCATATCGCTTATCTGTTGCGTAACCCGCTTTTTTCAAACCATGTGCCCATGCTTTATAATCCTTGCCGAGTCTTTTGAGGTGCTTATAGCGTTTTCCATTGAGTAGATGACTGTGCGCGCGATAACTTTCCCAAGAGGTATTATAAACTCTAAAAAAATCTTTGTGACTGTCATCTGTGAAATTACTGCAATGTCCTTTCTTACATTTTTTAGAAAAACATTTCATTCCAAAATGGTTATTGTTTTTTAGCGAAAGTCGACTATCTCCAGCATTGCTTTCGATCAATCCTTGTGCAAGTTTGATGCTTGCTGGGATCTTATATTTTTTCATTTCCGCTTGAGCTACCTTGGCGAAACGCCTGACATAAGCTTCTTGTTTTTTCTTTTTGCTTCGCCAGTTTTTTTGCGCAGCAGGAGAGGGTTTTGCTGAAGTTTGGAAAGCCATGTTGGAGTAAGTATTGGATAAATTTTGTTGTTCTGCTAGCGTTGGACTAGGAGGGGTAGCGGTGTTTTTTTCTACGGTCTTAGTAGGAATGAATTCATTGATAAAGTCAAATGAAATAGCGGATTGAACAACTTCTGCTTGTGCAGCCCCCAATGAGTAATTGGCTTCTTGCAGGAAGGCAGTAGTTTGGGAAGCACTCAAGTCCAGTTGAAAACTCAAATCTTTATGCCAAAGTAAAATGGCCACCATGCCAATAGCCACTGCTTGGAACCAATAAGGTCGAATCGTTTTTGAAAAGTCATTCCATTGCATTAGAATTTTGTTTTTAAGCCCTTTTGTTTGTTTTAACCAAGAATTTCTCACAGTAATGATTTTGGGAGGTGATTGAATGTTTGTACCCTTGAAAAAGATAAAGAGGATTGTATTTTTTAAAAAGTACTTAGTATGTTTTAATGACAATACAAATTAAAACAAAATGTTTCTAATTAGCAAATAATAATTAAAACTTTTTGTTTTAATTAAAAAATGACTTGAGAGTGGTATAGGTAAGACAAGGCATTAAGGGAATAGGGATTTGTACAAAAGCCTTTAAAGTATTGGGTTTTGGACAAAGGAGGTGAGTTCTAAGGATCTGGAAAATAGCTAGAATAAGGGAAAAGGATTTATACCTCTATTTGTTTTTCAAAATCCTTTAAAAAAGCTTCCATCTTTTCTTTTAAGACTTGAGGGTCTTTTACTTGAGTGATCAAGTTTTTTTCTGTACCCGGAAATTGTTCAACATATACAGAACTACTCGGGAAAGCAAAGGCAACACCTAATAGATCCGCTAGTTTGAGAATGCCGAGTAACAGATCTTCTTTGACTTTTAGTTCTTCTCCATAACCGGGAACGAGCAGGAAGCAACTGAATAAGATGTCCAAAGAAGAAGCACTCATCCCATTGAAGTGAATGTAGTAGTTCTCCGTGTTGGTGTGCGGATGTCGGAGGACTAATTGGCGGAGCCCTTCCACAAATTGTTCCATCAGCGCAGGTGGGGTATCATAAGTAAGTCCCAGTTGTAAACGAAAAAGGCGAAAGGTCCGCATCCCTTTATTGGTAACCGCAACATTGGCGATCGTTCCATTCGGAACAGAGATAATAGAAGTATCCCCAGTCCGGATTCGAGTCGTTCTAAAACCAACTTCCGTCACTGTCCCAGCTTGTCCAGCCCATTCGATATAATCTCCGATTTGAAAAGGCCGATCAATAAAAATCATCGCTGACCCAATTAGGTTTTTTACGGTATCCTGAGCGGCCAATGCCAATGCCAAACCACCGATAGAAATTCCGGCAATGAGCGCGGTTACATTGATTTCTAATAATTGTAAAACATGAAATACAGCACCAAAGATGACAAAGATTTTGAGAAAGGTATGAGCGATGGGAATGATCTGCTCATCGTATTTTTGCTCGGTGGATTGCGCTAGTTTTTTTACATAAGTAATGACGATACCAATCAACAGCAAGAGAAATAATACCCAGAAAATGCTCGCAAAAATACTGAGTCCTTTATAGACCCACTCGTTTGGTCGTATTGGCAGTAAAAGCGCTGGAGTAAATAATTTTAGCAAATTGATGATCAATAGAATACTCAAATACCGCGCAAGTTTCCAAACGTTTCCAGAGTTTATACCAGTATCCCCAAGATAAGTATGACTTAGTTTTTCTACCAATGGATTGATCAAACGGCTCAACAAAAAATGAAGGAGAAAGGCAGATCCAAGTAAAATTAGAAATCCAAAATATTGCCACAGGGCAAGTCCAAATATCTGTTGTTGTCCTTTTTGAGGAAATAAATTGACGAGAATGTCTGAGCCAAAAGGAAATACTTTCCGATGCAATTTTGACGTCAACCTCACCGTCTCTCGTGAATAATACCAACTACTATCTATTCGCTCTAAATAAACTTCTGGCAATTCCTGTGGAAAGGGCGTAAAGTAATGTTTGCGACTTATGCTGTCTTGAAAATCATTATTGGTTGGTAGACTTTCTAATTGAATAAATAATCCCTTACCATCCAACACCTGTTTGAGTTTAATAGCGGTCTTCGCCGCTTCTGTACTATCCGCGATTTCCCTAAAAGATCGTGCCGCTGCATTCGGATTATAGCTATCTACTTGCAAAAAGTAAAGGTGATTATAAATAGCAGCATAAGGGCTCTCTGTTGAGGGAATGTTAATATTGGCTGTTGGTTGCTGGGCCATCAAATTCCAAGAGGAACATAAAAAAGCGATAAAGAAAAAGGAACGAAAAAGGGGACTCATGAATTTTAGGTTTGATGGGCGCAAATATATAGAATATTTTGGAGTAAGACCTATACGTTCACTTCGAGTCGTTGAGGTCTGTAAAAGTTCCAACGAGAAAGTCATATTAAAGTTTGGTATATGTTTTGATGTATTTATAAAAACATTATGTGAAGAGGTTTGAACCATTAGTGTTCACTAGCGACTCTTCAGATATAAACATACGAGGAAGTAATCTCAAAACCGTTTTAGTAATGGACAAAAAATAAGTTACGCATTTTGGCAAGGGAATTTTTAGTCAAGACGAGTTGAAAAACGTAGGCATAGCCTAGCTATGACGAGGCTTTTCAAGGAAGTATTGGCTAAAAAGTGCCAGCCACAAATCGATAAGTTATTATTTGATCGTTACTTACCAAAGATGATTGAAGATGCAATCTGGTTGAGGAATAAAAATACCAGATAAAGAACTTTACTAGTTTTTGCAGAACTTAATCATTCCATCCCAAAACCCGATTACTACCAAAGGCAGCTGTTTCTGGCTGTCTTGATTACTCCTCTTTTAATAGGGAAGTACTGACAGATTTTCCTGTTGGTATTTCAGTTCCTTCTGTTGTGGAATCGACCCCAGTCTTGATAGACCGGTCGCTCTCCATGAGGAAAGGTAGTAGGGTACATCTCAATACCGATTTTCGATTGCAAATTTTATTCATGGCCAATGGTCTGTGAATAAGACTAGCCTTTTTGTCCAAGTTTACCTTCCTGTTTTAGAAAGGTAAAGATGCTTGGACAAAGAATGGTTTGATGAACCATATAACCTCCAGTAGGTCGTTTTCATCAGTGCCCTTTTAGGGGCTATTTATTCTGTATTAATTGTTATAATCCAAAACCGATTTAAAAATGAAATTAAACATTGCCTCCTCCAAAAACCTGCGATCTCTGAGTTTTGCATTTTGCCTGCAATTACTCTTAGCTGGTTTTTTCCCTTTGTATGGACAAGTCATTTGTCATACTCAAATTTCCCTTTCCCTTGGTCCTGATTGTACCGGTGAAGTAACACCTCAATCTTTCCTGACCAACGACTTACTCGATGAAACTCTATACACGGTTAGTGTCAATGGCGGTACTCCAGCCTCTAGTGTGACGATCACAAGTGTCGGTACCTATCAAGTAATCATTACAGAAATTGCAACAAATAATTTTTGTGGTCCACATACCCTCGTCGTCAATGATGAGATCGGACCAGAAATAGATTGCAGTACCCTCTTTTTAGATTGTGGTTCTGATCTACCCACTACAGAACCTACTGCGAGTGACGCATGCTGCGGCAATCAAATTACCTTCAATTCTCCTTTTGAATTAAGTGGCAGTGTGCCAGTCGATGACTTTGATGGTTTTTTTGCCACAGGAAATTGGACTTTTAATTTCAGTGCTGCTGATGGGGAGGATGTCTTTTTCAATGCCTCTGGAAATCAATTAAATCTATTAGGAAATAACGTCGGACCACTATCCGCTGGTGATCCTTGTAATACACCAGATCCTTCCAATGCGGCGTGCTATTCTGCTACGGCTTGTATTACGGTTCCGGTGGGTGGTACGGTTTCTTTTGATTGGGAAAACGCCAGAGCTTTTGGTTCTGTCGGACATACTCCTGATTTGGATCCTACTTTATACAGCATCACTCCTGCCGCAGGAACTATTGCTTATACCGTATTGTCAAGTGCTGCTACTGATACTGGTACAGAAAGTTTTGCCCTAAGTGCTGGTGATGAATTTTGTTTTATCATTGGATCAGATGGTGGCAATTCTATTTCTGAAACCATTATCGAAAACTTTTCTTTCCAAGCTCCCGCATCGGATGCTTGTGATCAAGATTATGTACTTCGACGTTGGACGGCTACCGATTGCAATCAAGCGACAAGCTCTTGTGTACAAGCGATCGTTTTTAATTCAGTAGCAATACAAGCTCCCGCAGACACGGTTTTATTTTGTACTTCCAATATCCCCTTAGATGCTATGGGCAATCCTGATCCTGCCTTCACAGGCGTTCCACAAGGTTGTAATGTTTCTTACACTTATGTCGATATCAACGTCGCAAGCCAAGCTTGCCAAGGCGGAACAAATATTGGTTGCTATAAAGTAAGGCGACAATGGATCATGTTGGATGAATGTACCGATATAAAAACCATCGAGTTTCAAACGATTCAGGTAAGAGATACCCTTGGCCCCACCATACAGGGAGTTGCAGATGTTACCATTAGTACTACCTCGGATGCTTGTGTAGCGAGCTATCTGGTTCCAGCTCCGATGCTATCAGACGACTGTTCAGATTTGAACGGATATACGGTCAATGCCTCCGCAGGAACGCTTACTTATTTGACGGCCACCGGAGTTTACTTTTTGTCGGATGCTCCACCAGGAACCCTTCAGTTGACTTATCGAGCAGAAGATTGTTGTGGAAATGTCACGGAGTTGATAATCGATGTTACCGTCGAAGATCTTATTCCTCCTTTTGCCAATTGTGAATCTTTTCGTTCTACTTCTTTAACCTCAGGAGGTATTGGTTCTGTCCAAGCCCCGTCTTTTGATGATGGTAGCTTTGATGCTTGTAGCCCAACGGTTTGGTTTAAAGCGATCAGAGAAGACAATACAAATTGTGCGACTTTAAATGGCGATGATGATCCTGGCGGAGCCAATAATATCTGGTATGATGATGAAGTGTTTTTCTGTTGTGAAGATGTAGGAGATACGGTAATGGTGACCTTGAGAGTTTTTGATGTTAATCCAGGAACAGGTCCCGTCAATCCTACTCGGATGATTGGTACGGGTGATTTAGCAGGACATTTCAATGATTGTTCTAATGCGGTTTTAGTAAGAGATGGTTTGAATCCTTTTGTAAGTTGTCCTCCCAATATTACCGTGAGTTGTGATTTCTGGTTTGATAGAAATAACTTGTCTTCTACTTTTGGAACCATAGTTACCAATATCGCAGATCAAAATGATATTATCATAAATGATCCCACAAATCCCAACGTTCCCGCCAATAACAATTGGGGACAAGATGGCATTGCCGGAAATAATTGTGGCGACTTGACGATTACTAGCGATTCGGTTTCGAATCTCACTTGTGGAGCAGGTTCTATCGTTAGAGTCTTTACCACTACAGATCAAAATGGCCTAAGCGCCACCTGTACCCAAACGATCACCATTACAAATTTTTCCCCCTATTTTATCTCAGATACAGGGCCAGGAAATGCCAATCCTAGTGATGGAGTTATTTGGCCTGCCAATTATGAAAATACCAATGTGACAAACTGTTCTTCTGATACGAGTTCCACGATTACTGGCGCGCCGATCATTCAAAACGAAGATGCTTGTTCTATGGTTTCCGTTACTTCTGCGGATGAACCACTGCTTGCGGCATCGCCTTATTGTCGAGCCATACGACGAACTTGGAGAGTGACGGATTTATGTAATTTCCCTCCCCTTAATCCTGCGGTAAACCCAGGGCAATGGTCCTATACGCAGTTTATTTATATCAGCGACGGAACAGCACCTGTTCTTTCTAGTTGTGATGATATTACCCTTGGGGTTTTTGATTTTGATGCCAATTGTGAAACGACTTTAAATCTAACTAATGTAGCAACCGACAATTGCCAAGGTACTGCTGACCTAGATTATGTTTGGAGTATTTTTCTAAACAATACTTCACCTTCCGGTAGTGTTGCTAGTTTCTCCGGCATGGGTTCTTCCATTTCTCAAAACGTACCTCTGGGCAATCACTCTGTCGTATGGAAAGTGAGAGATCAATGTGGTAATCCCAGTGAGTGTGTACAATTGGTATCAGTGGTTGATTCTCTAAATCCAGTGGCAAAAGCAATTGATGGACATGCGATTAATCTGAATGATGTAAGTGAATCCGCTACGATGCTAGCGGCGAAAATTGATGGAGGAACTTTTGATTCTTGTGGTTCTATTGTCCAACGCTTATTGGTCTATCCATCTCTTGGGTCTGGACAAATAAGTCCTCCGATTGGGGCTACCGATCAAGTTACTTTTACCTGTGCCAATACCAGTAATCATCCAGCTACGGTCCAAGTAGATTTTTGGGCGCAGGATGCCGCAGGGAATTGGGATTATGTGACCACCAACGTGATCGTTCAAGACAATAGCAGTACTTGTACGACTGGTCCTTCTGCAAATATTGCTGGACAAGTAGAAAACGAATTGGGAGCCAATATCAATAATGTAAAAGTCGCTGTTGGAGATGCCCTTTTTGCCTTCACAGGTACAAGTGGACAGTACGAACTTTCCGACCTGCCAACTAATGATGACTATCAAGTTACCCCAATTCTAGATGAAAATTATCGAGAAGGTGTAAGCACCCTTGATTTGGTTTTGATCAGTCGCCACTTGATTGGAATTAAAGCCTTGGATTCTCCGTATAAAATCATTGCCGCGGATATCGACAACGATAAAAAAGTAAGTACTCTGGATATGATCGAGCTACAAAAATTATTGCTGTATATCAATACCTCTTTCCCCAATAATAGGTCTTGGCGATTTATAGATGCTGCCTTTGACTTTGCAGAGCCTGGTGATCCTTTTGCTTCTCCATTTCCTGAAATCTATGATATTCCAGTATTAGAAAATGACATGCTTGGAATTGACTTTGTCGGACTAAAAGTTGGAGATGTCAATGCTAGTGCCAATCCCAATCTTTCTGCACCTGCCAATGATCGAGAATACGATGGTGCTCTCCTGTTGAAAATTGAAGAGGAAGATTTATGGGTGGGAGAGACTTATGTGCTAGAGGTGAAAGCTAAAGATTTTAAAAATATTGCAGGCTATCAATTTGCGATTGGCTTTGATGTAGAGGCTTTGGAATTTGTAGATGCTCAGGCGGGAGGATTGCTGGGCTTGGAGAGCGCTAATTTTGGAAAAGCTTTTATAGACGAAGGTTTGATTCTAACGAATTGGGCACAAGCCAATTTACAAAATATTGCGGATGATGAATCTTTGTTTCAACTGACCTTTAAAGTGAAAAAAGAAACGACTTGGAGCAATGCCATTTGGATAGCGCCGGGACTAACGGAACCGGAAGTTTATTCTTCCAACAACCAAGGCGAAACTTGGGGTCGACTTTTACCCACCTTTGATTTTGGGAAAACTACGGACTTGAATACACAGGCTTTTGCTTTGTATCCCAATAAACCCAATCCATTTAAAGAAGAAACCGTGCTTTCTTTTTATTTCCCAGAAGCTACCACTGCTAAGTTGACCATTTATGATTTATCTGGAAGAGTTTTAAAGGTGATGGAACAAACTTATGCAATGGGGTATCACGAACAAGTCATCTCTCGAACAGATTTGGCGGCGAGTGGGATTCTCTATGCAAAGTTGGAAACGAATAAGGATTTCGCTATTCAGAAAATGATTTTATTAGACTAAGTTAATTGCTTAAAGAAGCTGTTCTAGAACTATTTAGAAACCAGTTCTTGGAATGACCCTCTCCCTTGGGAGAGGGTTTTTTTGTGTCCTTTTGAAAAAGGACTAATGTTTTAAGTTCCAGTGATTTTTTGGAAGAGTCAAGCTGTTTTTACCCTAGTCATTTCTTTAGAATCAATCCAGATAAGATTATCCAAAAACAAGAGGAGATAAAGCAAGTGAAAGGAGCGATTTTTATAGAAGAGGAAGAGGTGTACAGATTTTATTTAACCTAAAAAAAGAATGATGGAAGTTAAAATCAATCTCCGCGCTTTTCTAACCCTGTGTTGGTTATTATTATTTTTGATCATCACGCTTTTCTTGTCTGCTTTGTTGTGGCCCAATGTTCCTGAGGAAGAGGAATTAAGTGCTACCGAAAAAAACAGTATTCCTGTTGGGAATAATACATCAGATGCTTTTCATGCCCAGATTAGCGAAGGTAAAAGACTGTTTAAAAATAACTGTGCCAGTTGCCATAATAAAAACATGAAAGATCATTTGGTCGGACCGGCCTTGGGAGGCATCACAGATCGTTGGGCAGATTTTCCTGCGGAAGACTTGTTTCAATGGATTAGGAATTCTCAAAACTTAGTACAACAAAAACATCCTAGAGCAATAAGACTCTGGGAAGAATGGGATAAGCAAATGATGAATCCTTTTCCAAATTTGACAGATGAAGATCTGACTGCCTTGGTGGCTTATATCGAAAGGTAGTTGAATTGTTTTTAGGACGATAGAGGAAATTATTCCCGAACCCAAACTTGATACGCTTGGCCGGACAGTTTTTTCACCCAATAATTTTTCTCGGGACTCCAATTTTTGGTTCCTAGTTTTAAGAGAATACGCTCGTCAATGATCGCTAAATAATGCTCCTCACTTGCTTCGAGGATTTGCAAAGTGCTTTCACTGTGTATTTTATTTTCCTTACGTAGCCGAATCAAGTTTTTCAAAGCGATTCTAATTTTAGGGTCCACCAAATGATCCCAAAAGACACATGGAATTCCAGGGTGCGTCAGAATATAAGCGTAACCCTCTAGGATTTTATCGGCAGGAAAAGGCCAATGTGCCTGCGTACTTCCCGTATCGTGATTGTCAATAAAGGTAACGGATTTGGCAGGCCACCAGCCGATTAAACCGGGCGCTTTGCCTTGCTTGGAGAGGCGCCATAAGGAACCTTGGACGGCCTCTTGTAAAATGCCTTTGGTGGTAAAATCAAAAACGGTAGAATTCCCATCCGTCGCATCGACCCAGTCGGCGAGCAATTGGCGGTGCGGATCGGTATGCTTAAGGTCGAGCGTCGTCCAAAGTTCTCCTACCGAAAAATAAGGCTGAGTCGCTTCATTATACAGGCGATTAAATACCCCAGAATACCCTTTGACATAATCGTATCGCCAGCCATCAAAACCAATTTTCTTTTGTAAAAACTGTAACCATCGAATGATGGCTCTTTGCAACTCTGGATTGGAATGATCCAAATCCCTGGCTGCATGATAATTGTCTCCACTATCTCTTCGTCCCATAGGATGACCGCCTTTGCTTCGCCATTCATCATTATAAGTGATGGTCCAATTGTCCCACTCTGGATTGGTGAAGTCTGCCCAGTCCTTGGTGCCCACTCGATGATTGATCACAATGTCGGCAATAACTTTGATTTGGTGTTGGTGACATTTGTCGACTAGTTTAGTCAAAGCTTTTTGACTGCCATAAGCACTATCGAGTTTGTTTAACTCTCGTGGTAAATAACCCTCAGGAGATGCAGCATCAGAAGGAGGAGGCAACCAGATGAGATCTATTTTAGCTTCGGCAATCATGGTGATTTTTGTGGAAAGGTATTGCCACCAGCCTTTTGGATGCCGAGCAGATTCCCAATTGAATCCTTGTAAAATTACATCTGTATTTTTAGAGATAATAGGGGAGCTTTAAAAATGAAAAATAAGCACTTACTTCCGTTTGAACTATTGTTTTGAACAGTTCACTGCTGTACAAAGATAATATTTTGAAGTCACCTAAGTTGGAGGAGGCCATTTGGGCTTTGAATATGTGCAATTATAGCCACTTCACTTGCTGGTTTTACCGCGAGTTCTAAATCTAGTTTTTGTAAAGTATCTTTTATTAAAATACCTTTTGGATGGCTAGCTTCCAATGCGATGAGTTGACAGCTTTGTGGAAGCAGACTAGCTGGATGAGGAGAATCTTGCCAGTCAATAAAAAAAGGAAGGAGGCCGTCATAGGCGCAAGCCTTTGGGTCGGAGAGTTGCCAGTTGAGCTGTTCGCCATTGGGTAAATTTCTTTGCCCTGCTTGAATGCTTCCGATGTTCAGTGCAAGGGCATTTGTTTTTTGTTTTAGCAAACCAAGATCAGCCGATTTTACACACCAACGCGTCAGTCGCGATTTTTCTAAAGCCTCCAATCCCATCCACAAAGGTCGCGCTACTGCTGCTTGCAATGGATCTGGTGCAATGATTTCCAAATAACAATTTTCCCCAAGCGCCAATAAAGCATTATGAGTTCCTCGGCCTTGATGCACGCCCCCTAATTGTACTTTAGCTCCCGTCAATTCCTCGATTTCTGCCATCCCTTTTTCCAAAGAAGAGCATGCATATACCAAATGATCTATTTGCGAAAGAAGTGTTTTGTCAGCCATTAAAATTGGTTTGAAAATGAGTATTTATGCTTCGCTGACTTCAAAACCTAGTTTTTTCAAATCCTCCCAATAGTCAGGGTAAGACTTTACGACCACTTCTGGTTCCTCAATATTGATCGACCCAAACATCGCCAATGGAGCAAAAG
>CAYQRA010000038.1:0-15452 GCA_964419315.1 uncultured Saprospiraceae bacterium
GCGATGGTGGTCATTTTTTTGTTTCCGTATTATTCAAAAATAAATGTTCAACTTATTCGCTTGCCGATTCTACTTTTGGTAATACCAGTTTCCTCCTTTTCCGAATGGCGTGCATGGCCATTTTCAAACTCTCCAAATTATGTGCCGGAGCAAATACATCGACATAAGGTAAAGCCGCTTGCATACCAGTAACTTCGGGCGAATAATTGGGATTGCCTGCCAAGGGATTTAACCAGATTACTTTTTTAGAAGACTTATAAATTTGGCGCATTGCGGAACGCAAAATTTCGGGTTCTCCAGTATCCCAACCATCACTTAAAATAAGCACAACCGTTTTTTTGTCGAGTAAATGCCATTTTTGTTCGGTGACAAATCTATGAAGGCAAGCTCCTATTTGGGTTCCACCAGACCATTGCGGCACTCGGTCTGCAATGATTTCGAAGGCTTTATTAAACTCATGGGCATCGAGGATTTCCGTCACTTGGTGCAAGACCGTACTAAAAACGAAGGTATCAATTTTGTCATAAGCATTTTGAAAAGCATAAATCAAATACATAAAAAAACGACTATACAAATCCATAGACTTGCTGACATCGCAAAGCAAAACTAATCGTAGTTTTTTGTCTTTTTTTTCGCTGAACATAAACTGTTGTAGTTCTCCTCCTCTGCGCATATTAGCGCGGAATGTTCGCTTGAGGTCAATCGCCTTTTTCTTTTTAGAATTTTTCTTTAATCGACTTTTCTGATGCGCCAACTTACGCGCCATCTTCTGTAATAAACTCATCACCAGACGCAGTTCCTCTTCATTCATATTTCCAAAATCTTTCTTAGTCAAAACCTCTCCACTGCTATAAGAAGACAATTCCGTTTGCTCCGTTGTTTCTTTTCCATACAACCAATCTTTCAGCGCTTGAACGGTAGGTTTTTTGGGATTGGCTTTACTTTTCTTTTGTGATTTTTTTTCTGCGACCTTTTTATTTTTGGAATCCACAGCTCTTTTTAGTTCCTCCCAAAAATCTAGGTAGAGTCGATCAAACTGATCCGATTGAAATTTATTTTTGACCAAAACTGCTGCTAAGGCATTTTTAAAAAGCACCTCTTCTCCAAAAGGGAAACTAGCCAGAGCTTCCAAAGCATCCACTTCTTCTGCGGGCCCAATCAAAAAACCCTTTTCTCGCAAGTGGCGACAAAAACGCAGGACATTTTCGGAGAGAGCGGTTAGGCGTTTTTCCATGATTAATCCACTTTAGAAACAATTCCAGTGCGGTCAAAAAGTTCGGCAAGAGACATTTGGGTTTGTCGGATATCTTGCCAGTCTTTGAGAATGACACCGAGCGTATCTTCTACCATTTTTTTATCGAGGTGGCTGAGGTGCATTCCGGCCAGAGCGGCAGCCCAATCTAGGGTTTCGGCGATACCGGGTGTTTTTTCCAATTTCAATTGACGGAGTTCTTTCATAAAGGAACAAATCTGTATACTCAATTTATCGTCAATGTCTGGTATCTTCGTTTTTACGATGGCCAATTCTTTATTAAAGTCAGGGTAATCAATCCACAGATAGAGACAGCGACGACGCAAAGCTTCGGAGAGTTCTCTGGTTCGATTTCCGGTAAGAATAACTTGTGGGTGACTGGTGGCTTTGATCGTTCCAATTTCGGGAATGGTGATTTGCCAATCCGATAATACCTCTAATAAAAAACTCTCAAATTCTTCATCTGCCCGATCGATTTCATCGATTAAAAGGACAGGATCTTTGGAGTGAGTAATGGCTTGAAAGATAGGTCGTTTGAGTAGAAATTTTTCGTCAAAAATTTGTTGCTCTAGCGTGGAATTGCTCTGTCCACTTTGCTCTGCCATTTTGAGATAAAGCAATTGGTGTTGATAGTTCCACTCGTATAAAGCATGAGTGGCGTCGAGCCCTTCGTAACATTGGAGTCGGATTAGATCTGTATTTAAGGCTTGCGCCATTACCTTGGCGATCTCCGTCTTTCCGACTCCAGCAGGCCCTTCGACCAATAAAGGTTTGCCCAACTTCTTAGACAAGAAAATGGACATTGCAATTTTTTCATCGGATATATACCCTTGATTTTGTAGTAATTGTTGGACTTCTTCCAATTGGAGATTCTTCATCGGCTCTTTACATTGAAGCTATTTAGAAACCTTGAATATAAGGAAGTTGTTTAAGAATTGAGTACTTAGATCAGCTTTTTCGAATACTAAAGTCAAAACAAGTAAAGTTGCCATATTCCGAATCGATAGAAATGGTACCAAAATGTTGCTCAACAATTTTTTTACACAGCGACAAACCGATGCCGGAGCCTTCAAACTCATTGGAGCCATGCAATTTTCTAAAAAGCATAAAGATTTTATCGTGAAATTCTGGTTTTATTCCAATACCATTATCGCGGATTGAAAAATGCCAAAACTCCGTATCCTCTTTACCGGTGATGGTGATGATCGGATCGACCGTTGGTTTTTTAAATTTAATAGCATTAGCGATTAAATTTTGGAAGAGTTGTCTCATTTTGGTGTTATCCGCATAAATCGTTTTAGGGATATCTACAAAATTTATTTTTGCTTTATTTTCTTCAATATTAACGCTCAATTCATGGATCACCAGATCGAGCAAATTTTGCATATTGATCAGTTCGAGCTGATGATTCTCTGTATTGGCCTTGGAGTAGGTCAAAAGGTCTTCTACCAATTTTGACATATTCTCTGCGCCCTTATTGATGAACTCTAGAAATTCTAATTCGGAGTCATCCAATTTGCTAGCGGCTTTTCTTTTCAATAATTTAGAAAAACTTCCAATGGTTCGAATTGGAGCTTTTAAATCATGGGAAGCGATGTAAGCAAAATTTTCTAACTGTAAATTACTTTCGATATACTTTTGCAGATCTTCATTTTTCTGATTGAGCTCGGCTATATTTTCTTGAATAATGTTTTCCTGTTTTTGTCGTTCTGAAATATCTCTAAAAATAGAAACGGTGAGGTGACTATTGGGCTTAGGGAGGGAAAACATATTTATTTCTGCCGTCAAGGTAGAGCGATCTGGCTTTAGGGTCTCAATGATAAATTTGGTTCGACCATCCAATAATACTTCATCTCTTTTTCGTCTAATCAAATCCTGAGAGGAAGTGCCATCAGGTTGGAATTCTGGAAAAAAGCCATCTGGGAAATTCGTCAAAATTTCATCTCGAGAAACGCCTAAGGTATCTGCCAATTTTTTATTACAGTGCTTGGCTGCTTGTTCTCGAAGATCATAGATAAAGATACCATCAAAAGCATTTTCAAATAAAGAGCGATAGCGATTTTCTGTTTCCTCCAAAGCCTCCTCTGCAGCTCGAATCTGCGTCAGATTACTCATGGTGACGATCAGCTCTCCTTCCATATTTCCCTCTTCTCCAAGTGGAGCGAAGGTGACCAAGACATCGAGAATGGATTTATCTTTTCGAAGTAAACGGTGTGGAATTTGTCGTGCTACCTTTGGATTGGCGACTACCTCATTAAATTGTTTTTTTACGCTTGGATAATCATTAGGATGAATAATATCAACGGGTTTCATCCCAATCAATTCATCTTCGCCATAGCCTAGTAATCTGCTCATTTCTGGATTGACACTTGTAAAACGACCTTCTTTTTCTGTGGCTATACCTACTTTCACTTTTTCGAAAAAAGAGCGATACTTCATTTCACTCAGGGTTAAGGCTTTTTGAGATCTTTCTACCTTATCCATCGTCACCCAGTAAAGGGAGATTACGGAAAACATTTTATGAATAAATAAAAATCCAAAAATGGACATTCCTATTCTAAACCTTATTAAATATCCAGTGCCCATATTCGCCAAATCAAAGTTCCAAATTTCCCAAGTGATAAAACCAGCAAAGGAAAACATAAAAAACAGAAACATTAGTCCTGACAATTTCTTGAGCTCTGGAAAATAGATAAATCCATTGACCGCAAAGACAACAAAATAGAGAGAAACCATAAAGCCTTGGGACATCAGTACCGCATATAACAAAAAAGAAAAACAAGCTACCTGCAATATAAATACTGCCAGACCAAATTGTTTTCTAGACATTAAAAATGGAACGGAGCTACAAAGTACAACAAATGATACGAGTAAAACGGTGATATCTATAGAGGAATGACCGGAAATACGTAAACCAACCTCTGCCAATAAAGCAGAAAAAATACTTAGCCAAACGTCTAGATTAAATACTTGCTTACCTCTCTTTTTGAGTGGAGAATCATCTTCTAAGACTCCAAGACTCAGTATTTGTGTTACAAAGTTCATTCAATTGCAGGTTTAGGTTCTTGAGTACCAGTAAAAAAGAGGGAATAAAAAAGAAGATGGGCTAAAGTAAGATCACTGCAAAATAAATGCCATATGCTTAGACAATAAGATAAATACTGAAGATAGCTTTCGCTGAATCAGAACTTCAGGGAAAGATTCCTCTTCCATCAATTTCTAAGAATGCCGAGTAGTCTCTATTATTGCCCTTGATCTTACTTCGTCTTTTAAGCTAGGCAATATTTAGAAAATAGATCGACCTTGTTTATTCAGGATCAAAGAAATAGAACCGAATAAACTTAAGATAATTTTGTTTTGACACTTTTGTACATGCTCTTTTGGATTCCTAACTTATAAAGTAAGAAATAACCTCTCTATTTTTTATCAAACTCCTTTCAAAGGAAATAATAGACAGCTAAAGGCGTTAATTTCGTCTTATTAAGCTCGGGGACACTTTATACTACGCGAGTTTGAAACTTTTGTTACTTAAGACCTTTTTAATCCAAAATTCTACTAATCTAAAGGTTTTCGAGAAAGGTGATTATGTAAAACAATTGTTAAGAATAAGCATCCTTGGTACTTTCTCTTGGAGATCTCTTTTCGAAGGCATTAAGCAGGAGAATCAATAAAAAAAGGATATTTTGTTTTTTCTTTTCGTTCTTGGACAAACCTCCATTGTCAGTTTGTCAGAGAACCATTCTTTTTAGTGAAAAGCGCTCTAAACCATTAGCATCAACCAAAATGAATCGGCCTAAAAACAAACCAATATCTAAGCACTGGTATCCTCTTTCTTTACAAAAAAATCAAATATTTGAAAAACAACGCCCTTTAGATAGGCGAAGTTTTCTTCGAAAAAGTTTTTGGGGAAGTCTTGCAATGGCTTTTAGTAGTACTGCCTTATTGGCCAATCATAAACTTGGCGCTCCTCTTGCGATCCAAGCTCCTCTTTTTTCTCTACCCGAAAAACATCCAGACCTTGTCCTCTTGAATGATCGCCCCATCAATGCCGAGACCCCCGCTCATCTTTTGGATGACCTGATTACTCCCAATGCTAATTTCTTCGTTCGCAATAATGGCATTGCTCCCCAAAAGAGTAGCATCGACCCCAATCAATGGTCCCTTCGAATCGAAGGAGCCTCTACCATTGCTCCCAAAACCTATACCCTTCCCGAATTAAAATCTAAATTTAAAACCTATACTTATCAATTGACTTTGGAATGTGGCGGCAATGGTCGGAAAGAGTTTAGTCCTCCAGCTAAAGGCAATCAATGGAGCACGGGAGCGGTAGGATGTGCGGCTTGGACTGGCGTTCGTTTGAAAGATGTTTTGGAAGATGTTGGGATAAAAAAAGATGCTGTTTATATTGGCTATTATGGAAAAGATAGTCATCTGAATGGAGACCCCAATCGAAGCGTTATTTCTCGAGGCGTACCCATTCGCAAGGCGATGGAAGAAGAGAGTTTGATCGCTTGGGCGATGAATGGCCAAGAAATTCCGATGCTCAATGGATATCCTTTGCGATTGGTATTTGGAGGCTGGCCAGCTTCTTGTTCTGGAAAATGGTTGCATAAAATTGTGGTCAGAAATCAGGTACATGATGGCAAAAAAATGCAAGGACAATCTTATCGGGTTCCTTGCTTGCCTGTGGCTCCCGGAAGTAAAGTAGCGGATGAAGACATGTGTATTATCGAAAGTATGCCGATTAAGTCGTTGCTTACTTTCCCGCGCACGGGTGCCATGATCAAAACAGGGCAAGCACTGCCCATTCGAGGCCATGCTTGGGCGGGTGATTTGTCGGTCAAGGAAGTTTGGTATTCTATTGACTACGGGAGTACTTGGTCGGCTTGCCAATTAGAAAAGCCTGCCAACCGTCTGGCTTGGCAGCATTTTAGGGCAAAGATCAAATTCCCTAGCACTGGATATTATGAAGTATGGGCCAAAGCGATCGACGAACAAGGGCGAGAACAACCCATGTTATTGCCCGCTTGGAATCCTCGTGGTTATCTCAATAATGCTTGTCACCGGATCGCCATTAAAGTTCAATAATTTTTTCCGCAAGGTTCCTAATATAAAAAATAAGCATGACCGATCCACAACAAAAAGATTGGGACGATTTGTACTTTAAGAATCTAAAATGGGTACTGGGTTTTATTTCCTTAGTTACCTTTAGTGCTGCAATGACTTTAGTCTTTAACTCATTAGGAATGTCTTTTGATTTTGGTACCCGCAGGAGTACTCCGATTGCCAAGGAGCAAGTACAAAAACGCCTAGATATTTTCAGCAATCAAAAAGAGATCAACCGAGTGGAAGATGGGATTCATGTGCAAACGGGCTTGGTTTATGCCCAAAACTTTTCTCTAATTAAAAACACCTGTACCTCCTGTCACTCGGCTCAATTGATCCGTCAAAATCGAGCTACACGCGAAGGTTGGAAAGAAATGATTCGGTGGATGCAAGCGACCCAAGGTTTATGGGACCTGGGAAATAATGAAGTTTTGATCTTAGATTATTTGGCAGAGCATTATGCGCCAATAGAGGTGACTCGACGACCGGGATTGGATCTAGCTGCCATTGAATGGTATATCTTAGAGTTGGAAAAAGAATGATTAGTTTGCTAATTTTCTCAACTGATAGAAAACTCTTTGCAGAAAGCGAATATCTTCTGTTATGATTTCTACAGAACCTTGTAGCTCTTGACGAAAATCAATCTTTTTTCCGTAGGAGGTATTTAGTTCATCTAGTAATTTTACTTCAATCGCATAGGTATCATTTCTGGGGACTAAGGCAATAGATTTTACGCTACCTTCCACAACGCCAAATTCTTGATAAGGATAGCTATCTAATAAAACATTTACTTTTTGTCCGACTTTTACTTTACCAGAATTATTTATCGACATCACTACTCTACCGATGATTTGTTGTGCTTCCTCTGGAATAATCGCCATTACCTCTTCCCCTGTTTTTACAAATTGGTCTTTACTCCAGACATTTACAAAACTAACGCGCCCTCCTACCGGAGCCTTGAGCAAATACTGTTGTTCCCATTCTGCCATTTTCCCAGATAAATTTTTATACTGTTCCATCAAGTCGATAAACAGTTTTTTACTATCCTCTTCTTTTTGGATTTCAAGATCTACCAATTGCTTTTTCAGTTTCGATACATCAATGGACGTCTGAGCTATCGCAGTATTTAAGGCTTCTCCATTTTTACGTACCTCCAATAATTCTCTTTCCACTTTTTCCAATCCATCCTTAGCGATCAAGCCTTCTCCCAAAAGTGATTTATTTCTTTCGTAAGAAACCGTAATCAAACTTTCTTCTTCTTCCATTAATTTCTTTTGTCCAGCATGGGTCTTTTTCAAAGACTCATATTCTTCAATCTGTAAGGCGATCATTTCTTTTTTCTTATCAATGGCTCTTAGATTTTCATTGAGTTGAAAGTTTTGATAACTCCGATAAAAAGAAGCATAGAAAGCTTGTAGCTCTCCAAGTTTAAGATTCGCATGGCTGAGAATAGAGTCTTGACCAGATAAACTATTAGGATTAGCAGTTTCAAATTTTTGAATTTTGTTTTTGAGCCAAATGACATCATCGGTATTCGCCGGATTATCAATAACGGCTAGGAGTTCTTCTGACTGGATCAGTTCATTATCCGCCACCAAGAGATGGGCTATTTTTCCATTAGACCTAGACATCACACTGACGGGAGGTCGAGGAGTCGTAATGATAATTCGCCCAGGAACAATATCCGGATATTTGATAATCCAGCTCAAAGCAATGAGGGATAAGATAATCAAAAACATTACGGTGGTTCCCCAACGAATCACCCAAACAGGAGCCTTGCCCAAGACCTCTCTGGCCTGATGGCTCCGCTCTTCTACGAAGTCGATTTTTTTTATTATTCTAGCCATAATTAACTACCTAATTCTAATTGGTTTTTGACTAATGTATAATAAGCGCCTTTTTGGGCCACTAAGTCTTCATGTTTTCCTTGCTCGGTAATGGCTCCTTTTTCCATCACCAAAATCTGGTCTGCATTTTTTACAGTACTCAATCGGTGAGCGATTACAATTACCGTTCTTCCTTCATAAAAATTCTCTAGGTTTTCCATAATCACTTTTTCATTATTGGCATCCAAAGCAGAAGTCGCCTCATCAAAAAACAGGAACTGTGGATTTTTATAAACTGCTCTAGAAATAAGTACCCTTTGTTTTTGTCCTCCACTCAACTGCAAACCACTCACTCCAATTCTTGTCATATATCCATTGGCAAGAGACTCTATAAAGTCCGCAATATTGGCGACCTGAGCAGCATATAATAACTGTTCCCGATCTATCCGACCACTCCCCTCTGACTCCGTGATATTATTGCCGATGGTATCTCCAAAAATAAATCCTTCTTGCATCACCACACCACATTTTTGTCGCCAAAAATCTGCGTGATAATTATTCAATGAAAAATCTCCAATTTTTATTTTACCTTCCGTAGGTTCATAAAACTTCATCAAGAGTTTGAGTAAAGTCGTTTTACCACTCCCACTTGGCCCTACGATGGCAGTGACTTTCCCTCCGGGAATAGTTACGTTGACATCATTGAGAATCATAGGTGAACGAGGGCCGCCATAGCGGAAATTTAAATTCTCAATTTTAATAGATTTATCTTTTGGCAATTGAAAAATACGATCCTTATCATTCGGTTCTTCGTCCTCCATTCCTTGTACTTCGGTCAGCCTTTCCAAACTGATTCTGGCATCTTGAGCCGACTGTACAAATCGTACAAAATTATTGATGGGCACATTGAGTTGGCCAATAATAAATTGTACCGCAAGCATCATCCCCAGCGTCATCTGACCTTGTATCACAGCAGTAGCCGCTACGAGGGTAATCAATATATTTTTGAATTCATTGATAAAATTACCGCCTAATCCTTGGTATTGTTCCAACACCAATCCGCGTAGGGAAAGTTTGAACAAACGTATTTGTACCGCTTCCCATTTCCAACGCCGTCGCCTTTGAGAATTATTTAATTTGATTTCTTGAATTCCATGAACGATCTGAAACAAGCTATTGGTATTGTCTGCGGCTTCATCAAAGCGTTTGTATTCTAGCGCGGCTCGTTGTTTCATAAACAGGAGTACCCAGATGACATAGACCAAGGAACCAATAGCGAAAATTAGAAATATGGTGAAATTATAATAGAGCAATACGGCTCCGAATACGATTAGACTAAAAATAGAAAAAAGCATATTGAGCGATTCGGCAGAAAGGAATTGTTCTATTCTTCGGTTATCTGCGATTCGTTCGAGGACATCTCCAACGTGCCTGACTCCAAAAAAAGAAAGTGGTAATCGAGTAAGTTTGATTAGGTAATCGGAGATAATGGAAATATTGATCCTCGATCCCATATGCAATAAAAGCCAACCGCGAATGCCTTCCACTAAAGTTTGGGAGAAGAAGAGCATAATATGTCCCAAAATAATAATATAAACAAAACCAACATCTCGATTTTTAATCCCGTAATCGACTAAGGACTGGGTCAGAAATGGAAAGATAAATTGAATACCGATTACGATTAACAGCCCTAAGATTAACTGTACAATATAATTTTTATAAGGCATTAAATAAGGGAGAATGAGTCCTAAGCCACTTCGCTCTTTTTGATCAATCTTGTCTGCTTCATAAAACTTTTGGCTCGGTTCTAAAACCATGACTAGTCCTTCATCTCCTTCATCATTGATGATAGAATTTAGCCAAGCTTTTTCAAATTCTGCTCGACTATAAGTTATCAATCCAAATTGCGGATCGGCAACATAAACTTTATTTTTCTTTATTTTATGGACGATGACGTAATGCCTTTGTCTCCAATGTGCAATACAAGGAAGGGGGACTTCATCCCTTAGGGATTCATAATCTACGGTGGCCGAAAAAGTGCGCATACCAATGACTTCTGCTGCATCAGACACCCCCATTAGGGACACGCCGTCGGCAGTCAGAAAACACAGATCTCTGAGATATTCTAAAGGAAAATCTCTACCGTGGTATTTGGCGATCATTTTCAAACAAGTAGGACCACAATCTGTTCTATCCAATTGTTTAAAAAATGGAAATTTTTTAATCATAAATCAAAAATCTTTGTGTAGCGATAGTAGGCTTAGGTCTTGCACCAAAAGCATTTCAGGGAGTTGGGTCAAAAGCATTTACTTAGATCCAATCACAGACAAAAGTATTGTATGCTTTTTCGTAGCCAATTTGGGTAGAAGGTCCGTGGCCTGGATAGACGACCACCTCATCTCCGATGGGAAAGATTTTTTCTTCCAAGGTCTTCTTTAAAATATCCAGATTTCCTCCGGGCAAATCAACTCTTCCTATTCTGTTTTTAAACAAGACATCTCCTGAAATCAGTACATTATCGGTGGCACAGAATAGAGAGATGCTCCCCGTAGAATGCCCCGGGGTGTGCATCACTAGAAATTCAGCATGACCTACTTTTATTTTTTGGCCTTCTTTTAGAAAAACAATTTCCTGATCGTGGAGGACAAATTCAAGGTCATATTTCTTCGCATAGGATGGCATGGCCTTCAAGAATCGAAGTTCGGTTTCGTGGAGTGCTAGCGGGATATCAAAATGCTCTAGCATAAACTGGTTGCCGATGACGTGATCTAGGTGGCAATGGGTATTGATGAGCAGGATGGGTTTTAGGCCAATGAAATCAATGTACTCCAAAATTTCTTCTTGTTCGTCTTTGGTATAGCAGCCAGGATCAATGATCAGGCATTCCTTGGTTTCATCAAAAACGAGGTAAGAGTTTTCAGAAAATCGTGGAAAAAGAAAAGTAACTACATTTATCATAATCAGGGTTTGACGGGGTGATGGCTTTGGTAAAAGCCTTGAAGCTGATCGACGTAGTCTCGTTTTCTCGATCCAACGAGCACATGGTCGATTCCTTTGTTGAGATAATTTTCACAAGCGATTGCGGGCATAGGTCGGGTATCCGATGAAGCGATTTCCTTTTTTTCGATCAAGGATTTTTTTACTTCATGGGCTCTCCGAGTCATTTTTATTCGGCTGTATATTTTTGATCGATTTTTGATCGTTTCAATTTTTTGCTTAATATTTTGAGGGATATCATAATCGTAAAGTGGGTCTAAGAGTTCTTCCCGAAGTTTTCGGTAAAATTCATCTACTGCTTCGTGATTGCCCATTTCATTAAAATGTTTGATTAGAAATTGGACCAGTGGAAAATCCATCGCTTCGCTCTCCGGGTCTTTTTCTTCCACTTTAGTATCCAAACTTTCTATCAGGTCCATCAGCAATTCCTGATCGGCTAAAACTTCTTCTTCCTTAACCTCCACTTTTGCATAAGCAGCAAAACGGACAAAGCCATTTTCATCTTGAGAACTTAGTGGTCGATTAGCTATCGTGATGATTCCATTTTCTTTAGCTAGTTCCAGCATGCTTTTTCCACCGTATTGTTTTTCCAAAGCACCTTGCTCTAGAAAATTAAAAGGGAACTGAATAAATTTGAAATGGTGATCTGGAGAAATTTCATTAGCGATTGCTAATAGTTTTTCTAAATCCGTAACATTTTCCTGAGTTCTCGGCAAAGCCAAGGTATTGGAACTAATGCCATAATAGCGGATAATATTTTGCGCTACCAAAGATTCGCAATAGCGAAAAGCTTTTTTGATTCTTTGATAATAAATGGTGCTATTGGGTGGGGCACTTTTATCATCAAAATAATACTCTGGGTTATGCAATAAAAAACAATCGAGGTAATTGCGATTGAGTCTTTGGAGAGATTGTTTTATTTCTCTTTCGAGAAAAGCAGGATGAATACAATGCTTGCGGTAATCATGGATTTCCACCATATCCTTTCCTACAGCATCCTCCACCGATTGGTAAGAAGGCATTCCTTCAAAGATTTCCAAATAACCAGCCTTGGTAATAATAAATACTTTGGAAGAAAGATCGGGATGATCTTTTAGAACTTGACCAATCATCAATTCCGACAAGCCATACATGTAATAGCTGGCGGTATCAATCAGGTTACAACCTAGATTAATGGCATGCAAAAGTGCCTTTTGATGTTCTGGAGTTTTACCCTCCATTCGATATGTACCCAAACCTACCGAGCTTAGATCTGAAATTTTTATCATTGCAATATTTTATAAAACTAAAAGCACG
The DNA here is from genome assembly GCA_964419315.1 of uncultured Saprospiraceae bacterium. GTDB lineage: Bacteria > Bacteroidota > Bacteroidia > Chitinophagales > Saprospiraceae > CALLVY01. The sequence goes on from CAYQRA010000038.1 coordinate 12,478, forward strand.
AAGACTATTCAACGTACTTACTTATACCCACTTTCACAAAACCTCCAACACGCGATATTCTATCAAATCCTTGATTTTCTCAAAGATCATTTTTTGAGTTCCTTCATCCATATCAAATTCATTGGCCAAAGCCTGAATGATTTCTTTTACAGTTCTTTCTCCATCTACAAAATCCAATACACTGATGATGGGTTCTGCCCCTAAAATCTCCATGCCATTTTCTAAAACCAATTTGGCACTTTCCGTCATTCCTTCATTCGACAAATAGCCCGCATTGACAAACGCCACCTTATTTTTGATCGACACCACGGCCTCTTCTGTCAATAATTCCGCAGAAGGTATTTCGGGTTCTTCTTTTTTTCTAGCTACAAAAACCCAATTTCGATAAGTGTATCGAATATGTGCAATAGAAGATTCTACATGGTGACAAGGGACAAAACGGTCCTCCAAGATTTCGAAGCCATTTTGGATAAAAATGGTTTTGATTTCATTGGTTCCCAATTTCTCTGCGACATTATGAAATGGATAATCAAATGGTCCAAAGTGTACAAAAATCCCATTGGTTTGTAAAACTCTTTTCACTTCTTTTAAAAATAATTTCAAAGCCAATACATCTGTAAAATAAGCGGAAACTACGGTAGATACAGCCGCATCCGCCAAAGGAATTTGCATGGCATCGCCTACAAAATAATTGACCTTATTGGCATTTTGCAAATGCTCTTCACTGGCTTCTCCATTTGCCGGAGGCCTGATGGATGCCCGAAGAAGCCTTGCCATATTTCTACTATTCATGATGTTGGTCACATTGAGTTCGTAGAAAAGGATATCTTCTTCCAGCGTTCTTTTAAAAAAGTAAGCCATAGAAAAAGATCGATCGAAAGCATGTACCCGCTGAAATAAGCTAGCGACATCACAAGCGAATCGGCCCACTCCTGCCCCTAAAACTAAAGCAGTCGAAAGTTGATCGTCGTACTTCTGAATAATCGTAGCCAGTGTATCTTTAATGATCTTAACTTGCTCTTCTGATTTGGGCAACCAAGCCCAATCTCTTCTGAGGTATCGATAATCTTTCAGATCAAAACCATAGCTTCTACTTTCTGTAGAAAGGATCGCTCTATCCAAGAGATTTTCCACGGTAATAAATGGAGTAATGGCTTGTACAATATCTTTGACCAAATTGGTATTTACCTCAATCGCCCGAGCCAGATTTTTCAGTGCATTTCTCCGGAGAATATTGGTCTCACTATCCTTTTTGATTTCATCTCGATTCGACAGAGAACTTTTGATGTGTTTATTGAGCAGCAGAGCAGTTTCTGATAAAAAAGAGATCGGATCTTTCAATAAAATCGGAATACCTTTTACTATCGGATATTCTTTTTGACAGGCATCACATTGGACCTTGATCGTTTTATTATCCTTGGGATAGCTCATTGTATTGGAACAGGCCAAACAATTTACTTGAACTACTTCTTTGCTTACTATTTGATATTCGACCATTTTCATATTTTTAAGAAGCTCTGATAATTATTCCATTCCTAGTCTTCCTTAGTCCAATTGCTTTCCGTAAAATTCGCTTTAGGGGAAGGAGTACCAATCTTATCAAGTGTACCAATTCTGCGTTTAAGAAATTTTATATCCATTCAGATAATAATTCCCTAATGCTATTGATACACTTGATAAGATTTGTTTGAAGTCGTTTTAGCAATCAATCAAAGGCACCTTCTAAATCATTTATTTCTTTAAATTTCTCGAAAGAGTAAGTATAAGGTTGATTGGAAAAATCAAACTTATCGAAGATATCAGGATGCTCTGCAATAATTTTATCGCTTTGGGCAATCAGAAAATCAAAAATTTCGATTCCATCTTCCGTGAGTACTTCCTCTTTTTTTATTTTATCTACTCCCGTTTTTATCATTTTTCCTCTCTTCGAAATGCGACCTAATAATTCGAACTTATCCTCTATTGAAAATTCTGTATTTCGGTAAACCGGAATCAAAGCATAGATGATGGAAGTAATGGTATACAATCCGTGATAGGCATCATAAAAACCTCTCTCCTCCTTTTTCAAAGGATTGGAACTCAACTCTGCCAAGGGAGTATTTTCATCTATCAAAATATATTCGTTTATGGGCAAGGTCATCATATTAAATACGCTGTGAGAACATTGGTGAACGATCTCATCAAGGAAGGTAATGACTCTACAATTTTCTTCTACACTAAAAAAAACAGACCCATGCACTTTTTTTGTCGCGAAACCTCTGACCAATGGATTATCGTAACAGATAACTCTTTTGGTAGCCTCGCAATAACGTTCAAATTCATCTGGCTTATTTTTTTTGATCAGGTCAAAAGCCCTATCTAAATTGTCAACAACACCTAAAGTAACAGGCTTAATGTCTCTGATGTAATTGTTATAATTGTCTAAAATATTTTCGCGATAGGAAGGCAGATTATTTGATCGTTCGATCGTTTCTTGTTCATCATCTTCCCAACCTTCTAGTACATCTGTGTAGATCGGATTAGAATACAATAATACTTCAATGCTTGGTGCCGACCTTAGGTAAAGGAGATGTTCCATACTATAAGCGATGGGCTTCCCCTCCTTTTGCAAGGAAATTGCTTGGAGATCATTATCCCAAAATAAATCTATTTGTTCGTTTCGATTGCCAACATGTAAATAACCGTATTTAGGAAGATAAATAACGCCCTGTTTGGTCACAAAAACTTTGATTTTACCCTTTCTTTTCGCTGGCTTTGTGTAGCCGAATGAAATTTGATCCAGTGTAATGTCTTCTTTCTTTCTGGTTACAAAACCAAAGAGCATTGGCTCGGTAAAAAAATCTTCATTATCAAAATCTATTCTATCAAAGATAGAAGCATCGCACTGGTACAATAATTTTTTGATGGTATTACTTATCGAAGTTATTCCAGTCTCGAAATGGATGTTGAGGATAGATCTGTCATTCATAACTAAA
>CAYQRA010000038.1:15552-18988 GCA_964419315.1 uncultured Saprospiraceae bacterium
TATTTATTCATCGAGTGCTATAGATTTTTCAAGTTAAAAGGAGAGGTGGTTAAGTATCAAAAGATACTGCTCGTTAACCACCTCTTTTACATCTAAAGACAAAACACCAGTTACCTGATGGCTATCATTCGGATGCTTTTTTTAGGGCAAGGGTAAAATTCCCAATGCCATTTTATTTCTTTTTTTGGGGTTGTAGGAGGTCATGCCCCAAGCATAAAAATGCTTGAAGCATGACTATTCCTTACTAATGCTTATTATGCCTAAGCAAGTGGCTTTGGATGACAAGCTCCTAAGATACCACCAACGATTTGGTTGAGATCTTCTTGAGAATTTTTCTGAGCTTTCATTTTCATTTCTTCGAAGGACAATCTTTTCTTACTTTTCATGATAAAAAATTTTAGAGTTAAAAAATTAATATTAAAGCACTATATATAGTTGTGGCTAGATTCAAAATGTCATTTGAATCACAATAAAAGACTATTGTTAGATAGACATAAAAATCTCTCTCTTTTTGAGATCAGAAGAGCCTCAAAAAGTCTCAATAAAAAAATCTTAGTTTAGTTGTAACCTATATCCGACCTAAGGTTCACGAGCATAAACCTAAATCCAATGGATCTTAATATAGATTTTGTTTGACAAACCAATTTTAGCAATTGGCATAATAACACAAGGAATAAAGAAAAACTTTTGGTATTAAAAGGGCAGGGTTTTAATAATTATTTAAAAAAATAATTACCCAATTTTTTTTTGATAAATATCAAAATCAATTGTTGGCGTTTTCTTTTTATAAGTTTAAGTTCTAGTCTTAATATAAACGTTGTATGATTTGTATAACATAAAGCTAAAAAAAGAATTTCAATAAAACAATACCTTTCCTGATTTTTTATTTTTTTTTCTCAATTCGTTTTTATTGCTTCCATTTTACTTTATTGCAAATTTCATACTTAATAAGTAACGGCAGAAAGGATTAAATATTTTTCCAATACAAAAAAAATAACAAAACGTTTTCTACTAAAAAATAAAAAGCAATTCTACTCTCAGATAAAATAGCAAATCATCCATCAAAAATTTCTGACCAGCTTTACCCGCTCTCTTTTTTAAGTGCTCTGCTCCTTTCTATTTTTTTCAAATAAAAAGTCTCAAAAAAGAATTATTTTTAGCGGACGTAAATCGGCAAACAAGCACTTGTATGAAAAAAATAATGATCACCGGAGCAACAGGCATGATTGGAAAATATGTTTTGCAACATTGTTTGCAAGCCAAGGATGTGCAAGAAGTCATTTCCATTACTCGCAGAAATTGTGGAATCACTCACGAAAAATTGACAGAAGTCAAACCTTTTTCGTTTCTAGACTATAGCGGCTTGGAAAATCATTTTAAAAATATTGATAGCGCCTACTTCTGTATTGGGGTCTATACCGGAGCAGTGCCGGATGCTCAATTTAAGGAAATCACCGTTGACTACACGATCGCCTTTGCGGACCAATTGAAACAACATAGCCCACAAGCCAACTTTTGTTTTTTAAGTGGCGCTGGTGCCGACCAAACCGAGAAGAGCAGAACTTCTTTTGCTCGTTATAAAGGAATGGCAGAAAACCATTTGACTCGGCTAAACTTTGGTCATCTTCATATTTTCAGACCGGGGTATATCTATCCTGTTGAAAATAGAAAAGAACCCAATATGATGTATCGCATCTCTCGAAGCCTCTACCCCGTTCTCAAATTGATGGGCAACAAATACAGCATTAAGTCTACCGAATTGGGAATGGCGATATTTAAAGCGGGGATGGAACCTGCGAATAAAAGCATTCTAGAAAATCAAGATATTTTAAAAACATTGGCTTAGTACTTTGTCCGCTAAGAAAAAAAGAGAGCCATCAAATAAATTTTGATGGCTCTCGAATATAAATACTAAAGACATTCTTTATAGAGACTCCACATAAAATTGGATCGTCTCTTTCTCTCCGGTTCGACTATTAAAGACATGCATTAAGTAAACACCTGCCCTAAGATTTGGCAAGGGTGTTTTTCCACTCAAGACCAATCTCTGCTCACTTACGGCCAAACCGATTTCATTCGTAATGATGATATTGACTTCTTGGTTTAAGAAGCGTTCGTCTGAGAAAGACAAGAACAGCTGGTCTCCGATCACAGATGGATTTGGATAGACTTTGCCTCGCCCTTCTTTACCACCACCTCCTTTGCAACTGATGACGCCATCTGTATCACAAATATTTTGACCTTCTTGGGAAAGGACTACGGAGTAGGCACTGCCATCTGCATTACTCAAGTTGATCGGATTGGTGCTTCCCACTGCTGGAGCGCCATTTATGATCCATTGGATTTGATATTGTGCAGAATTCACGACCTCTCCATTTAGGAAAACCGTTAGCACAGCTTTATCACCACTACAGTCTACTTCTACCTCTATTCCTTTGCAACAATCTTCTACTTCAATGGTCACCTCATCGGTATCCGTACACCCATTGCCATCAGTGACCGTTACCGAATAAGTAGTCGTACTTCCTGGCGTTACCGAAATGCTTTCGGTCGTTTCCCCAGTGCTCCAATCGTAAGTGTAAGGGCCACTAGTTCCTAGCTCATATTCGATCACCAACTCCGGAGCAGCATCACTATCTCCACTGGTAGATTCCGCGACTCGTTTTCCAGAACCCGAAATAATAAAGGCTAGACTATTGCCAAAACTCCAAGCACCATCACTGATTATTTCCTGAACGACAGCCGTTAGATCTGGCGTTTGTTGATCGGGCCCATCGTCTCCAGTGGACCAAGCCGCAGGACTCCATGCTACACTCGCACTGGTAGTCGCTCGACTAGAAATATCAAAATCATCATCCTCAAATTCCGCAGCATTATCAGAAGCTTCTCCATGGATGATCAAATTGGTCGGTTCGGAATCCGACTCATCCGCAGTAAACTGAACAAAGGCATTGGTGATTACTGCTCCTTGAGGAATATCAATTTCGTTGAACTTGATCCCAACAATCTGTTCATCTGATTCTTCGGTCATTTCCAAATCAGAGCTATAGACACTCACCTCTCCTAGGTCATTTCCAGCTACCAATTCTTCTGCATCATCTCTTCTCTCATCGATCCTTCTGGTGATGGTTCCCAAAGTATTCGTCGTTGCATTCAAGACGACTTGTTCCCCTGCACAAATCGTTTGGTCAGGACCAAGGTCTACCAAATCATCTGGGCAAGGTGTACAACAACCTTGAACATCCAATGCGCTCAACTCAAACAAATCACAATCTGGATCGAGTGTGGTGCCATCTATACGCACCCGCACCTCATCGCCAGGAAGTAAGGCAATTGGACTTGGCAAATCAATAAGTTCGGTAACAAAAACATTGGGAATAATATTTCCATTGACGGTAGCCAACAAAACATCATTTACAAAAACCGTCACTTCATA
>CAYQRA010000039.1:0-15424 GCA_964419315.1 uncultured Saprospiraceae bacterium
TAATGCAGTACCTGTAAAAGTAGAAGTCACTCTCCTTCCGACCAAAACGGTTGCTCCAAAACCAGAATTGGTTTCTCGGGGCCCTCAATTAAAAGAAAAAAGAGTCCAGTTTTTCTTTGGGTTTGATTCTTATCAACTCAATAATGATAGCCGAACGGATTTGGATCAATTAGCGACTTTTTTAAAGACCGATAAGAGTTGGGAGGTGGAAGTAGTTGGTTATGCTGATGCCGTTGGAAATGAAGATTATAATAAAAAGCTTTCTGAAAAGAGAGCAAAAACTATTGTAAACTATCTCAATGATTCTGGCCTTGAACTAAATCAAGTCGTTCGTAAAGAAGGCATGGGCTCCATAAAAATGATCAATGATTCGCAGGGAGATCGTAGCCGTCGAGTAGATGTCGTATTGCGCCGCAAATAATGTGTTATTAGTTCTTTAGTTAAAATATAATAAACAATTGATTATCAATTAACTGTGTTATTCTATTAAATGCAGATAGAAATCAAAGGAGCCAAGAAATTATTTTCTTGGCTCCTTTTTTATTAAGGGTACTTTAAAAAGCCAAAATAAGCTCCTAAAACAACTCTTCCAATCACTTAAAACGAGAAGGTTTCTAGCCTTTTAACGAAGCATAAATTACTGAAATCATTGATTTCTAGTGTTTTACATATAGACCACCTCTCATTTTGTGGAAAGAAAAAATCTTAAAATCTATGGCAGTTTGCTAGAGAATTTTATATTTGGACTTCAATAGAAAAAAATTGAGATCATTTAATGTAATATTAGGTTTCAATTAGCAATCAAAAAGGAGATTTTTCAATCTTTTATAATGATTGTCATTAAAAAAATAGTTGCCTCTAGCCGTTTACTTTAATTAACGGATTAACAATGAATTTGGAGATAATAGCAGAGAATTTTAAACAAAAACTTGGTCGAAGATTTCGTAGAGTAAGAGTAAGAAGAGTCCTAACAGCATTAAGCTTGCCTTTTTGGACTTACCTTTTATTCAGCTTCATGGATCCTCCTGAGTCCGCCAATACGAGCACCAATCAGTTTATTTCTACCCCAGAAGTAACCTTAGGGGCTTTCAATATTGTCAAACCTACCCTAAAATTTGGATTTGCTCTGGACACCTTTCAGGTCACCGAAGCCATCATTTCACCCAATGAATTTTTAGCAGATATTCTAATACCGCATAAGATTGATTTTCTGACCATCGACCAAATTGCCAGAGAGGGCAAAGATACTTTTGATGTTCGGAATTTACGGGTTGGGAAAAAATATACCGTATTAAGTCGAGATACCGCAGTTGGTGCAGATTATTTTATCTATGAACCCAACGTTTATGAATACATCGTTTTTGATTTGAAAAAAGACAAGAGCATCAATATTGTTCAACGTCCAGTAAAAACGGTGGTAGAAACGGCCTCGGGAATTATCAATTCTTCTTTATGGGTAACCATGACTTCTAACGGTTACAGTCCCGATCTTACCGCAAGAATGGAGGATGCTTTGGCTTGGTCTATTGATTTTCACCACATTCAAAAAGGAGATAAATTCAAGCTGATCTATCAAAGGAAATATATTGATGGAAAGCCTGTTGGAGTTGGGGAAATCAATGCTGCTTATTACGAAAATGAAGGCAAAGGTTTTTACGCGATTCGCTACGAAAATGAGCGACATAATGGCTTTTACGATCTCGAAGCGAGGTCCATGGAAAAAGCATTTCTTAAATCGCCCGTCAAATACTCCCGAATCTCTTCGAGATTCAATCGGAATAGATTCCACCCAGTCCTAAAACGTCGGAAAGCACACTTAGGAACGGACTATGCTGCTCCGCGAGGGACGCCAATCTATGCCGTGGCTGATGGTGTGGTTGTAAAATCTAGTCGCTCCAGAGGGAATGGCAATTATGTAAAAATCAAGCACGATGAGGTCTATCAGACCCAATATCTCCACATGCAAAAGCAAGCCAAAGGGATTCGCCCGGGAGTACATGTTAAGCAAGGAGAAGTTATTGGTTATGTTGGCTCTACTGGTTTGGCAACTGGACCGCATGTCTGTTTCCGTTTTTGGAAAAATGGTAGACAAGTCAATCACCTAAGAGAAAACTTGCCTCCACCAGAGCCAATGCCAAAAGAAGATATTCCAGATTATATGGCGCATAAAGATATTCTGAAAGCGGAACTAGATGCGATCAATTATCCTAGTAAAAAAGAGAAATTAGAGGAAACAGAACAAGAAGAGTTGACACAGCAGGAAGCAAAAGAAGAAGGGAACGAGAAAAAAAGTTAAGGAACTCTGTTTTATTTCTTTAAGAAAGGGATTAAAATTTCATGATTGAAATTTTAATCCCTTTTCTAATGGCTAAGGAATGGGTATTGCTATTCCCTACTTTTTGATCCGCTTACCTTACTTTTTCCAAAGTAAACCCAAAAGTAGAACCGACATTCAATTTACTTCTGACATTGATAGTTTGCTTATGGGCTTCGATGATATGCTTGACAATAGACAAGCCAAGACCAGAACCTCCTTCACTTCTAGATCGACTACTATCCACTCGGTAGAAACGATCAAAGAGATGATCGAGGTGTTCCTCCGCGATCCCGAGGCCATTGTCTGCTACTTCCACCAATACATTGCTGTCCATGTCATAAAAGGAAACCTTGATGGTTCCATCTTCTTCGCGGCCGTACTTCAGGGCATTGGTGACTAAATTGACTAAAACATGGCGTACACTTTCTCGGTCTGCGTTGACTTGAAAAGAGGTGTCTGCTCCATCTTTGAGAAACAACTTAATATTTCGGTTGGTTGCGTTGACCTCCAATTCCTCTAAGACTTCCAAGGTCAATGCTTTGATGTCAAACTCTTCGATGGTAAGGGAAACCTGACCAGATTCCAATCGAGCAATAGCATCCAAACCACTTACGATGGTTTGCAGACGTTCTACATTTTTGGCAGCTCGGGTCAAATAATTGAGATTGATTTTTTCATCATACAAACCACCTTCCAATAAGGTATGTAAATAGCCCTGAATATTAAACAAAGGTGTTTTTAGTTCATGAGAGATATTTCCTAAAAAATTTCTTCGGTAATTGGCTAAGCTGCGCAAAGATTCAATTTCCTGATCTTTATCATCGGCCCAATCGGCCACCTCTCTTTCCACCTCATTGATGATATCCTGACTCATATCAATAGTACTGATTTTTTCATGAGAGGCCAGTTTCAGGCGGTGAATACTTTTATAAATCAGCTTTACCCGACGATAGATAAAGCGTTTCATGGACATGTAAATGACGATATAGGTAGAAGAAAAACAGGTAAGCGTTAGAACCAGAAAACCAGAGGCGGAGGCTTGCAGGTTATTTGAAAAAAAGTGGAGCAATATTGCAATGAGCAAAAAGATGATTGTAATGAGAAAGGCCGCATACAAGGCCAACTGCCTGGGGGAGCGATTTTTCTGCATAGTCAATATTTTTGGGCTAATAAAAGAGCTGTGGGCAAATTAGAATTCAAATTTATAGCCAATTCCTTTAATGGTTTTGATGTAAGAGTCGCCAATTTTTTCTCTTAATTTTCGGATATGAACATCAATAGTTCGATTTCCTACAATAACGTCAGGTCCCCAAACTTTATTGAATATTTCATCGCGAGTAAATACTTTTCCGGGTCTAGAGACCAACAAAGATATCAATTCAAATTCTTTTTTTGCTAAATCTAGGACTACATCTCCTAATTCGACGGTAAAACTATCTTTATCAATAATAAGATCTCCCAGTTGAATTCTTCCTTCATTTTCATCTTCCCCTGCCCTTTTCCCTCTTCTGAGCAAAGCATGAATGCGACTAATTAATACACGTGGAGGAATGGGTTTGGTAATAAAATCATCGCCACCGACATCTAGCGCTGCGATTTGGGTGAAATCTTCGTTTCTAGCCGTCAAAAAGGCGATGACGGTATTGGCAAAAGCCTCCTTACTTCTCAATTTTCGACAGACCTCTACCCCATCCATTCCGGGCATCATAATATCCAGAATAATCAAATTAGGGTTTTCTTTTTCAGCTACTTCCACTGCCGAGATACCATCTGAAGCAGTGCAAACATTGAAACCTTCCTTCTCCAAATTATATTGAATAAACTCAATAATATCCGGCTCATCGTCCACGATCAAAATCTTGTATTTACTGTTTTGCATAAGTTTTTTTTCTGAAAATAGAATCAATAAGACTTTAGGAACCCCTAAATTTTCAAACAATCTAATGCTGTAAATGTAGCTAGGACTTAGGATTATCCTGATAAGGCAACATTAATTATTTATTAATTCTACTTAAACAGCTTGTTCATTTTATACTAATAACTTGAAAACGGCTTGTTTTTAGGCAAAGACTACACGTTGAATCACCAGAAAGGTCTATTCATGTCAAAATAAGCCCTTTTTAAGAATTATAACAAAACTTGATAAACAATAGCTTGTATCTTTGTTGAAGCCTTTTAATTATTCTCTCATAAGTCTAAAGCAAAATCTTCTCTCCTTGAAGGTTTTGCTTTTTTTTGTTCTTTTACAAACCGACACCTGAGACTACCTTTCTATTTTTGGGTTTCCTTTTCTTTTGGAGTTAAATCCTTTTGACTTTGGATTTCTCGATTTTCTTCTTCTCCAATTTTCTCAAGTACCGAGTCAAAAATCTTTTTTGCCAATTTTGGTTTTTTTTCTAAAACCTTTAGGTTTTCTAGGTATAACTCTTGATTGATCTCATGGATCTCATAAATTTCATTATAATACCTCACCGCCAAGGTGTCTTTCATCTTACTGGTCATCCTCTGCATACTGGCTTCCGCCATATTCATATCGGCCATTATCAGAATGAGCTGATCCTGCGGGATAGTCAGTTCAAGTTTTTGTTCACATGCATAGAAGCCGAGGCAAACAAAAGCGAATAGCATTTTGCAACAGCTCTTTGAGATAGCGGTAAAGTAGTTTTTAGAACAAAGTGGACGGAGTCGTTTTATCATAGCGAAAAATTCAAGAATCATTTATCTTACTTATCAAAGTACTGCTTGGGGTAAAAAATATCTTTTAGTTCCCCTGAAGTATAAGCAAAATCAGACCATTGCTCAATATTCGCCATCACTCTCCCAATACCACAGGTCGGTAAATTGGCAATGTAATCATCTGTAAAGTTATTGAGGATAGAAGTAAAGGCGGGGTTGTGTCCAAAAATAAATATTTCTGAGAAATCATTATTTAAAGACTGGATGACTTGTAATACCTGCTCCGGAAAGGCTTCATAAATCTTAGGTTGAATCAGTACATCATTGACTTTAACATCAAATTCTTTGGCAAAGTACAAGGCAGTAGATTGAGCACGATTGGCGGAGCTGCATACTATCTGATGAGGAAGATAGCCTTTGCCTTTCAAGACCTTCGCCATAAATGGAGCATCTCGAATACCACGGTTATTTAAGGGCCTATCATGATCAGAAAGAGTGGAGTCTGACCAATCCGATTTTGCATGTCGAATAAAAAAAACAGTTTTCATGTAAAAGTGATTAAGTTTTTGCAGTGTATTTAATGTCTTTCTTTGAAGGTTCGACAAAAAAGAAAAATACTAATTCCTAGGTATGAATCACTCTCCGCTACGCTTGTTCCCGAATAATTTTTATGCTCTTTTGACGGATTGTTAAAGAAAGTTATTTGTTTGATCCCCAAAGCTATATATTTTTACTCTCTAGTCCAAAATCAAGTCCCTTTCAATTTATATTTCCCCCAAAATGCAAGGACTTTGCTCCCCAATATCCCTTCTAAATCAATATTTTTCATTTTTCCACCCTCCCACCCTAAGGATTCCCAGTTTTCTTGACTAAATTTATAAGTTATTCTAAATCAAAACCAGTGGTTTTTTGTTTTAATACTTGACTTTAGAGCAACTATTCCTAGTTCTAGCAGTATCAATATCTATGAAGTTTTTTCTACAGCAATTGGAAAATCACCTAGCAGATGAAATTCTTGAAAAAGCGGAAGCTTTTCAGGAAAACCAGCAGGTGAGCCAATTTGTAGAGTTAGAGAAAAACCTTTGGACTGCTAGTGTCGGAGACGAAGAAAATTATGAAATCGAAATTCAGCTTAAGGGTAAAAAAGTGGTGGCCTATAGTTGCGATTGTGGTCAATATGATGCGAAGCAGGTTTGCACACATCTGGCCGCAAGCTTTTTGGTTTTGCGGCAACATTTGCGAGATCAGGAGGCTGCCAAGGCTATCTCCAAATCCAATACGCCATCTCCTAAAAGATTGACCACTAATATTATTTTGCGCGACATCTCCCCAGAAGCGCTCAAAGAGTTTGTACGAACCTATGCTAGAAATAATCGAGAATTTACCATCGCCTTAAAAGCTCGCTTTGCCAGTTCCGTTTCTGATATGGATCGGGAAGAAAAATATTTACAGCTATTGGCTACCGCCATAAAAGCAGTAAAACGTCAAAATCGGGGAATCAATCTACAAGGACTTAAAAAAATTGTCGCCGTTATTGATAAACTACAAGAGCAAGCTTATGAGAATATTGCCCTAAAAAATTACCAAGAAGCCTATGCGATGATCAATGGTATTTTTGAAAAAACACCTTCGGCCTTGAGGAAGGCAGAGACCAATAAAGAGCTATTATTAAAATCTTTGAGCGCCAATTTAAGTCTCTTAGAGGAATTACTGGAAGCTCCTATTGCTCCCCCCTTACGCGCCTCGATCTGGGAATATTTGGTACAGCTTTATGATAATGCTTATTTGAAGTTGTATGATTTTGACCAGGAATTATTGATTTTTATAAAGGCTGCATTTTATAATCCCGAGCAATTGCAAAAGTTGATTCAGAGCATAGCAAAAAGACTAGAAGATCCTAATCTCAGCCCTGAGGCCCAAACTTTTATGTTGACCAATCAATTAGACTTGTACATTTCTTCTCGACAAAAGGAAAAAGCCAGTGCGCTCATCTCCAAAAATATTTCAACACCAGAGATCCTATTGGTGGCTATCGATATGGCGGTAAAAAGAAAAGATGCAAAGAAGGTTATTCAATTGGCTAAACTTGGTCTGACCTTGCAAGTACCAAAGGCGGTTCAATCTGACTTAGAGGAATTTTTATATATCCACTCTAAAATTTTGTATAGAAAAAAAGAAGTTATCCGGTGGGCAAAAAAAAGGTATTTAGATACCTATCAAAAAGACTATTGGGAAGAGCTAAAAAAACAAGCTAAGGAAGAATGGCCCAAGCATAAAGAAGACCTGATTGATCTAATTTCGAACAAGGTCTTTTCGGTCGCACAAAGGGATGCGCTTGCTTGGATTTTTGCCTCTGAAAAAGATTTCCAAGAGCTTTTTACTTTCCTAAAAGAAACACGATCTATCGAATTATTGATCGAGTACGACACCCAATTGCCTAATTCTTTCCAGCCCAAACTACTGAACCTTTACGATTCCCTTTTGATGGAATACCTCAATCAGCATGTAGGTCGGCAGACCTCCTTAAAGGTGAGAAGAGTATTAGATCACCTGACCGAAAATGATTCCAAAGATTTTAGCCAATCGCTGGCCAATAAGCTCCGGAAAGAATTTGCAGAAAGAAATTCCTTAATTGAAGAATTAGCCGATTTATGAAAACTGAACTCTGGGCCATTGGAAAAACCAATGAAGCTTATTTAAAGGAAGGAATGGATATTTACCTCAAACGTTTGAAGCATTATTTGACTTTCAAAATGGAAATCATTCCCGACCTTAAGAAAAGCAAAAATCTAAAAGCTGCGCAATTTAAACTCAAAGAAGGCCAATTGGTTTTACAAAAATTAATGCCTGGGGATTATTTAATCTTGCTAGATGAAAAAGGAAAAAACTATACCTCTGTGGCCTTTTCTAAGCAGCTTGATCGCTTATTTATGGGAAGCCATAAACGGATAATCTTCTTAATCGGCGGAGCCTATGGCTTCTCTGATGCCGTCTACCAAAGAGCCAACAGTCAAATGAATTTATCAGAAATGACTTTTTCTCACCAAATGATTCGTTTGTTCTTTTTGGAACAATTATATCGAGGAATGACTATTTTAAAAGGAGAACCTTATCACAATAATTGATAATGTTTTCTATATTCGCAAGACTGCTTTTATTTCAATTACACAACACTACCAATCATGTCCTTAACGATAATAATCGTCATCATCACTTGTCTCATTTCTTATCGTGCATTCGAGGATCAGGCTTTGCGATCCAGAATGGCACATGTGCCTTACCTAGAAAAAAAGGATAAGGAATATTGGCGCATGCTCAGTTCTGGTTTTGTCCATGGTGGCTGGGTACACTTGGGGATCAATATGTTTGTACTCTGGCAATTTGGAGAAATTGTGGAAAGTACTTTTGTAATACTTTTTGGGGAAATGATGGGAAAAGTCAATTATTTATTGCTCTATATTTTAGCCATTGTTTTTGCGGACGTAGCCACCTATTTTAAGCATCAAGACAATCCTGGATTTGCGAGTGTTGGAGCTTCTGGCGCCGTTTCCGCTATTCTTTTTTCTTATCTCATTTTTGCACCTTGGCAAAACATTTACTTATACGGAATCATTCCAATTCCTACCATCATTGCCGCCCTCGCTTACATTGCTTACTCTACTTGGGCCAGTAAAAACAGACGAGATCATGTAGACCATGATGCGCATTTATACGGAGCTATTTTTGGCTTTCTATTTACTTTGGTCTTAAAGCCAAGTTTATTTAGTTTTTTCCTAGAGCAATTGATGGGCGGTCCTAATTTCTAGCTGGGCATTATAAAATCGGATGCATGTTTTTTATTCTCTCTAAGGTTCTATTTTTTTTGCTGCGTCCGATCAACTGGATGCTTGGGCTTTTGATTTGGGCTTGGTTTACAAAGGATCAGAAAAGACGCAGAAGACTTCTCGGTTTTAGCATTTTACTCTATTTATTTCTTGGTAATCATGTGGTCTTTAATACCGTCGTTCGTTGGTGGGAACCAGAAACCATCCAGCTCAATGCAATACAAGATACTTTTGATATCGCAATATTACTTGGCGGTTATTCCAATTTTGATATTGTTCCGGATCAGGATCGTCATAATTTTAATTACCGCGCCAATCGTTTTACCAATACCTATGAGTTGTATAAAAAGGGTTTGGCAAAAAAGATCTTATTAACTGGCGGCTCCGGAGAGATTTTTAACCAAAGCAGCTCGGAAGGGAAAATGGTTCAGCAATTCTTGCTTCGTCTTGGCGTTCCAGCAGAAGACATCATCATCGAACCGGACTCTAGAAATACCTACGAAAATGGAATTTTCACTCAAAAAATATTGCAAGAACGCTTTCCGGATGCGACCTGTCTCCTACTCACTTCTGCTTGGCACATGCCACGCTCCCAAGCCATTTTTAGAAAATTAAAAATCCCAGTCACACCAGTTTGTGTAGACTATTTAAGTGAGCATACCTCTTACGGGCCCGAAGAAATTTTACAACCCAATCGGCATGGATTTTACCATTGGGAAATATTGGTCAAAGAATGGGTCGGGTATATCGTTTATAAATGTCGAGGATTTTTATAAAAATGCGCTACTCCAAATATCATCAAAAAAGCAAATCATGAATACAGATAAGAATCCTTGGAAAACACTTTCGATAGCAGAAGTATATGACAACCCTTGGATCAGGGTGACCCATCGAGAAGTACTCACTCCGGCGGGTACTCCGGGGATTTATGGACAAGTACATTTTAAGAATACGGCCATTGGAATTGTGCCCCTCGATGAGGATTTAAACACTTGGCTAGTTGGTCAATACCGCTATACGCTAAATGCCTATAGCTGGGAAATCCCCGAAGGAGGTGGAATGGAAGGAAGCTCTTTGCTTGATGCTGCGAAAAGAGAATTAAAGGAAGAAACCGGAATTAAAGCAGCGCGTTGGACGAAAATTTTGGACCTCCATACGTCTAATTCTGTGACCGATGAGTATGGATTGGCCTATGTCGCTCAGGGCCTGAGCTTTGGCGAAGCGGAGCCAGAAGATACGGAAGAATTACAAGTGAGAAAACTGCCTTTCGCGGAAGCGGTGGAAATGGTGATGCGTGGAGAAATCACGGACGCACTGGCGATGACCGCTATTTTAAAAACCAAGATTTTATTAGATCGCGGCGCATTACAAAATACTAAAAAAAGAGATCAAAACTAAGCGTTTTGATCTCCTTTTAACCCCAATCCAGTCCAGTTGATTTAGCGCTCTACATTAAAATAAGTACCTCTTCTAAGTCCTAAAACCCCCAAACCATTTTCCATGTTGGTATAGATAGAAACAGGGGTAGCGAATGGGCCGGCAGTTTCACGTGCATTATTAAAATTGCCAATGGATTTGGAATATAAGTATTGGCCTTTGGAAACATTATTCCAACGCAAACCTAAAGGAAGAGTCTCTCCAATTGACCATTTTGCAAAGGTCACCAGTAAGCGATACTTGTTTCCATCAAAGGTGATATCATTGACTAAAATATCTTCACTATTCGCTCCCATCTCCACCGCAGGATCTAAACTAGTCGAATAAATAGAATAGAAATTAGAGTCTTGACTCGGAAAAACCTCAATACCAATTACCCCAATTTCATAAAACTCTTCTAAACTGGCATTATCTTGAAATTCAATTTCAATGCCTGCTGCGGGGTCTCCACCATCAATGATTCCCGCATTATTGATGAATTTTAAGTTTAGGGGAATGTTAGCCTTAGGAAATTTATCCTTCGCGCTTACTTGGTCAAAGTCTGGATGAGTAATCTTAATTTCTAATTCCTCGCCATAATCTCCAATTGGCTTTGGCAAAACTAAGAAATAATTATTTGGAGAATTTGAGAATCCACTATCATTGACCATATCTCCAACCTTTTCGCCATCTACGTAAATTTCTACTTGAGCATCATCTATTTTGCTCAAACTATTGGCTCTTTCTAATAGACCAACAGTCGTTGCCACAGCGACTTTTAATTCGGTATCACTAGCGTCAAAAAAAGCATGGACTGCCATCCGTTTGACATACTCCGGCGGATCAACATTCAGTACCGTTGTAAAGGTATCCTCACAAGAATAAAAACCTAAGAATGCGATAAAAACAAAAAATATCTTTTTCATAATTTATGATGTTTCAATAATTTAAAATAAGCTTTCGAGCAAATCGACTTACCAGTCAAACTTCCAACCTACATAAGGGATGATTGGAAATAAACTGACCTGCTTTAGCACTCGGTCATTATTACTGGAAGAGTTGTCATTATCGACGTAGAGGAAAAATGGATTTTTCCGGTTGGTGACATTATAAGCCCCCAAGGAAAACGTTCTTTTAAAACGTTTTTTCTGTTTGGAAAAATTCACCCCTACATCTGCTCTAGTATAGGATTTCATCCTAAAATTATTGCGATCATTATAATACTCTAATTGTTGAGAAAAATTAAAACCACCCAAACCTAAACCCTCTAGGCTAGAAGGATAAGTGCCACGATAAATAGAATTGGCCAAGGTCACTGCATTTCCAGTTCCATAGACAAAAGTACCTGCGACATTAATTCGATCATTGATTTTGTAGGTAGCAACAATAGACAAGTCATGTCTTCTATCGTATTTGAAAGGAAATTCCTTACCAAAATTAAGGTCATCAAATTGACGCAAAGCCCAAGAAAGCGTATAGCCAATCCAGCCAGATAAACGTCCTCTTTTTTTCTGTATCAAAAGTTCCGCACCATAGGAGGTTCCATCTCCTTGCGTTACTCGATCTTGCCAATCGGTCAATTCAAAAAGGCTAGCCCCTTCTTTATACGAAATCAAATTGGTCATTTCTTTATAATAACCTTCGAGACTAAATTCGTAATCATCTTTAAAAGTCTTGGCAATCCCTATGGCAGCCTGCCAGCTATCTTGCGGTTTAATTCTATCCGTTGTTGGCAACCAAAGGTCGGTTGGCAATCCGAGTCCTTCATTGGTCAATAATTGTACATACTGTCGCATGTTTGCGTAGGAGGCTTTTAAGGCCACTTTCCCAGGTAGCAAATAACGCAAGCTGACCCGTGGTTGGATAGAAGAATAAAATTTGGACCCCACATCAAAAGCAGAAAAATGTACACCAACATTCGCTTTAAAGGATTCTCCAATTTTAAAATCATCTTCGATGTAGACCGCATATTCTTGAGCACTGACGACCTCCTGTCCTAGTAAAGTATCTAATGGATCGGTCTCAAAAAGCCCTTCAAAGACAATGTCTAGTTTAAATTCTCCCGGATTGAAAACGTGATGCGTTGCATTGGCTCCAAAACGAATATAATGGTTGGGATTAGGAACATAATCAAAGTCTATCTTTGCTCCAAAATCATCAATGCCCGATAAATAATTTAGATTAAAATTCTCCTTAAATTCAATAGAATTTTCGATTCCTTCATACTCATCACCTGCAGAGGTATCGAAATCATACCGACTAAAAGTAAGCGTGGTATTGCTAAAAAGCTTGTTGCTCCACAGGTGATTCCAACGCAAGGCGGAGGTAATATTTCCCCAACCTAAACCAACAGAAGTCGTACTTGTGGAATTGCCATCTTCAAAGGTGTCCTTGTATTTTTCTCTAAAATAAAACCGATCTCTTCCGGTATATAAACTTAGATACAGTCGATCCTTATCAGAAAATTTGTGATTAATTTTAGCATTGACATCATAGAAAAAATAACCGGCTATCCCCTCGCTTGATCCATCTGGGCTCTCAAAGGATTTTTTGATAATTGGTCTGGCAATGGCATCGATATAAGTCCGCCTGGCACTTACAATCAAAGAAGTTTTATCCTTAATCAGCGGCCCTTCCAGGGTCAGTTTAGAAGCAATCAATCCAATGGATGCGGTTCCATGCCATTCTTTAGAATCTCCTTCTTTCATATTGATTTCTATCACGGAAGAAAGGCGGCCGCCATACCTCGCGGGAAATCCACCTTTGGTCAGTGAAACATCTTTGATCGCATCTGCATTAAAAACAGAGAAAAATCCAAAAAGGTGGGAAGCATTATAAACCGGAACGCCATCTAATAAAATCAAATTTTGATCAGGACTACCTCCGCGAACGTACAAACCACTCTGCCCTTCTCCTCCAGATTGTACCCCTGGCAAAAGTTGTAAGGCTTTTAGTACATCGACTTCCCCCAAGAGCGCTGGAATCTTTTTGATCGTTTCGATAGGAACCGTTACGGTACTCATTCTAGTATTCTCCTCAATGCGTTCCAATTCTTCTGCCACCACTACCACTTCCTCTAAATCAACGGCACTGCCAAGATCAATATTCAAGGTGATGTCTTTATCTAAGTAAATGCCAATGTATTTGGTTTGATAACCGACATAGGAAAAAGCAATATAGACGGAATCCTTTGGTAAGGTTAAACTATAAAAGCCATAGGTATTCGTAGTGGCACCAGATTTACTTTTAATGTCAAAGATATTTACTCCTAAAAGTTTTTCGCCGGAATCGGCATCTTGAACATATCCATTGATGGTATATTTTTGGGCAAAACTATTCTGGGAACAAAAGAAAAAGGATAAAAAAAAGAGAAGGGGAAAGAGGTTTTTCATACGTCTATTTTCATTTTAGTTTAAAGTCACGGAACCTACCTAGAGTGGACAGTCCTGCCCTCAGGCAGGCTTAGCATTATTTAATTACGGACAGTTCCTACAGATTTTTGAATTAGTTGTGTTCAAAATTTATAGAAAAAAAGCTTTAATAAAGTTATAGTGATAAATGAAAATATTTCTCAATACTTCCATTTAGATTATCCTATAATAATGACGTTCCCAAAGCAAGAGTTGCGGGTAAAAATCGCTTTATTATTTGTCTATTAGCCGACAGATTGAGAGACTTTGATTTTTAGGATCCCAGTTCTTGTTTTGCAGCAAAATGAAAAAAGCCTACTCTGGTATTTTCGAGTAGGCCTTTTTCGTTAAACGTTGTTATTCTTTATTTATTCTGCCGAGTGAAAAGGATAACGATAATCACTTGGTGGTAATAAATTTTCTTTAATCGTTCGTGGAGATAACCAGCGGTATAAATTAAGCACAGAACCTGCCTTGTCATTTGTTCCAGAAGCACGGGCGCCCCCAAAAGGCTGTTGTCCGACTACTGCACCAGTTGGTTTGTCATTGATGTAAAAATTACCTGCCGCATTTTTAAGTTTCTTGGACGCTAGATCCACCGCTCCCCGATCTTTGGCAAAGATGGCTCCCGTCAAAGCGTATGGTGACGTTCCGTCTACCAATTCCAAAGTTTCTTCAAACTTCCGTGTTTCATAAACATAAATAGTGAGTACTGGTCCGAAGATTTCTTCTTCCATGGTTTTATAATGTGGATCGGTAGTCACAATCACCGTTGGTTCTATAAAGTAACCTTTGGTTTTGCTGTATCCACCGCCAACGATGATTTCCGCTTTCTTCGATTTTTTTGCACCAGCAATGTAATTGCTAATTCGATCAAAAGCTCTTTCATCAATAACTGCGTTTACAAAATTGGAGAAATCTTCTGGCGATCCAACGGTGATGGTTTTCAACTCTGACAGCATGTGTTTCTTCACACCTGCCCAAAGTGATTTTGGAATATAAGCTCTCGACGCCGCAGAACATTTTTGCCCTTGGTATTCAAAAGATGCACGCACCAAAGCGGTGCCCACTTGCTTGGGATCTGCTGAAGAGTGAGCGACCAAAAAATCCTTTCCGCCCGTCTCTCCTACGATTCGTGGATAAGTATTGTATTTAGAAATGTTAGTTCCGATGGTTTGCCAAAGCATTTGAAAAACCTTGGTACTTCCAGTAAAATGCAATCCTGCAAAAGAAGGATGAGAAAAGATTTGTTCGCCTGCAACAGGACCATCTACATAGATTAGATTGATCACCCCAGCCGGCAAACCAGCTTCTTCAAAAATCTCCATGATAACTTGTGCCGAGTAAACTTGTGTTTCTGCAGGTTTCCAAACGACGGTATTTCCTAACATCGCTGGAGCGGCAGAAAGATTCCCGGCAATGGAAGTAAAATTGAATGGACTAATCGCGAAGACAAAGCCTTCTAAAGGTCTGTATTCCAATCGATTCCAAGTGTTGGCTGGACTTTCTGGTTGAACGGTAAATATCTCTGTCATGTATTGCGCATTGAATCGAAAGAAGTCGCAAAGTTCAGCTACTGCGTCGATTTCTGCTTGAAATACATTTTTAGATTGGCCCAACATGGTCGCTGCATTCATTTTTGCCCGATACGGCCCAACCAACAAATCTGCAGCTCGTAAGAAAATCGCAGCGCGGTTTTCCCAACTTAGGTTAGCCCATTTTTCTCTAGCGGCTAATGCTGCATCAATTGCTTGCTGAACGTGTGTTTCGTTGCCACGGTG